>JAUXCB010000125.1 GCA_030619095.1 Verrucomicrobiota bacterium
GGCAGGCCCTGAGAAAACTTTGTGGTTTTCCAAATAGCGAAAAAGGGTAGACTCCCCAACGAAAGAGAGGTTTGAATGAAACTGATTTTTTTTGCACTGATTCTCCTGATGATGATCTCCTGCCAGTATCAGGCTGTAGAAAAAGAGGATCCCTTCACAACAATTCATCGCCCGAATGCCCGATGGCAAGCCCCCGCACAGACGAGACCGCCGCCCCCTCCGACTGTGAAAATACCCTCTTCTCCCATGTTGACGAAAAAAAGCATTGCGCAGGAAAAACAAGGGCCCTCTCTAAAAATCTACAAGGTACACTACGCCGACCCCGCGGAGGTCGCCAAGGTGATTCCGCTGATGATGCCCTCCCCCGAAGGGTTCACCCTTGAAACCGTCGACCGCAAGCTGGTGGTGCGTGGAACGCCCGCACAACATGAGGTCGTCCGTACGATGCTTCGCGATCTGGATGCTCCGCCGAAAAATATTCAGGTTCTGGTCCACTTCAACACTCGCGGCGGTTCCTACAACAAGGAGGCCGGCATCCGCCCAAGAGGCCCAATGGTCATTGATCGCGGAGGGGTTCACGGATCGCTTCAGGGGCGGTTACGCGACCAGAGCACGAGCTCTCGCGAAAACACCACACAGATGCTGGTGGCCGCCGATGGACGTTCCGCGTCGATCCGCGTCGGCGAATCGGTGCCCCATATTGCCTGGCTGACCGAATATGGTCGGCGATGGGGCTATGTGCGTAACGTGGGCATTGAATGGCGTGATGTGGGATCATTTCTGGCCATGGAACCGACCCTTGTCGGTTCGGGCATGATCCGCATTCGCCTCATTCCGGAGCTGAGCGGACGGCTGGAGAATGGAGAGCGGCATCGTATCCAGTTCACCCATCTGGCCACCGAAGTGACTGTTCGTGACGGCCAGACCCTTTCGATCGGTGGGTTCTCAAAGGATAAGGATTTCTCATCTAAATTCCTGATCGGCCGCAGCCGCCACGGCGAATCCACCATTACAGATATCACGCTGACCCCGCATATTTTGGATTAGGAATTATGACCCGACCAACCCTCGCACTGCTTTGCGCCGGACTGTTTGCCGGAATTGCTTCCGCCCGTTTTGTTGGCAATCCTGAGGATATTCCGGAGGCCGGGCGAATCCGAATTGACGGAAAGCTGAACGACTGGCAGAGGGCAAAATGGACTCCGCTGGAGGCACCGATTGAGGGCAATCCTGTCCATATCTCCAACGCCCGCTGGACGATCTCGTGGGACGAAGATGCGGTCGTCTACATCGCGGTGCAGTATGATGATGCGGATATCATTCTGGAAGACGGGGGCATGAACTCCAACGCTCAGGACTGCGTGGAAATCTATGTGCGCGGCGACACAGGAAGCTCTCCGAAAGAATACTCGAAGGACCAGTCAAGCGCACAGCAATACACCTTCGGCCTGTCGAAGAACCGGCAGATCAGCTGGAAAAAACTTGGAGCCCGGGAAGCTTTTCCGATCCACAATCCGGCGAAGGCTGCGGTGACCCTTGAGGGCAATACGTTCACCTATGAAATCATGGTGCAGTTGTACGACCGCTTTGACGCCACAACCAGGCGCAGATGCAGCAAAACCGAGGTGTATCCGGAGGACGAAGAAGGCCCGGATATTGAAATCGGGCTCGATATCGCCATCATCGATGTCGGCAAGACCGGCTATGCAGGCATGAAGGCCGAAAACACCCTCGCAGGCAAACGAACCGACGCGGATCAGATTGCCGAACACCAGCTGAGCGACTAGCCTTTTTCGGCTCATAGAGCCGACGCTGCATATTCGGAGAGGTCCGCATCACCCTGCGGATTCTGCAATAGGCTCGCAACGAAGCTCTAACAAAATATCCTTTGTGTCTTTGCGGCTTCGTGGCCATAGTTTCCAATCGTTGAAAGGAAAAGTTCCCACCCGTGGAAAACCGGAGAGATGATGAAAAATTTACAGAACAAGAAGGCGTTCATCTGCGACATGGACGGAGTGATTTACCACGGCAACAAATTGCTTCCGGGAGTGTTGGAGTTTGTGCAGTGGTTGCAGAAAGAAGAGAAAAAGTTCTTGTTCCTGACAAACAGCAGCGCGCGCACGCTCCGCGAGCTAAGCCAAAAGTTAGCCCGCATGGGGCTGGATGTAGATGAGAGCCACTTTTATACCAGCGCACGAGCTACCGCAATTTTCCTTGCGGCCCAAAAACCGGGCGGAAGCGCCTATGTAATCGGCGATGCCGGCATCATCAACGCGCTCTACGACGAAGGCTATTCGATCAATGACACCAACCCCGACTATGTGGTGGTGAGCGAAAGCGCCAACTATGACTACGCGCGACTCTGCCACGCAGTCAAACTCGTCTTTAGCGGTGCAAAACTGATTGGAACCAACCCTGACCTGACCGGCCCAACCGAAGCGGGCATTGTTCCAGCCACAGGCGCACTCATGGCACCCATTGAACTGACGACAGGCGCGAAGGCTTATTACGTCGGCAAGCCGAACCCGCTGATGATGCGAAACGCACTCAAAAAGCTGGGATGCCAACGCGAAGAGACCGTGATTGTGGGCGACCGTATGGACACCGATATCATTGCGGGAGTTGAAGCGGAAATCGCAACCGTTCTTGTGTTAAGTGGTGTCACACAGCGCGAAGATCTTCCAACCTACGCCTATCAACCGGACTACATTCTTAATGGGGTCGGCGACATCGTGCCGGATTAGCTTTCGTAGTCACAGACTTCGCGTCCGGCGACGAGTGGTTTGACAAAACCTACAACCTCCTGATGCGCAGGATGTGCCTGATAGATCACAAGACCTTCGTTCGAATCAAATTCTGAATAAAGCGACATCGTTCCCGCCGCATCATCCATTCCGATTTCCATCACCTTCAGCTCCGGAATGATTTCCGTCAGCCCCTCGAGGCGTACTTTGATCTCCGCCTTCTGTTCGGCGGTGGTCTCCTCTTTAATGGGCCAGATTACAATGTGTTTCAGCATTTTAGATTTCCAATTTGCGATTTTTGATTTCCCAACACTCCACCACTCCCATACTCCACTACTCCGCAGCCGCAGGCTGCACATACACCAAGTCCATATTCTTGGCGGCGGCAACTTCATCAAGACGTCCAACGGACGTGGTGATCGGTGCGGCTTTTAATGAATCTGGGTCCGTTTGGGAAAGCTCCGCAATCTCTTCCATCATGGCCACAAACTCATCGAGCGTCTCTTTGGTCTCGGTTTCGGTCGGCTCAATCATAATGGCTTCGGGCACATTAAGCGGAAAGTAAACGGTGGGTGCATGCACACCGCGATCAAGTAGCGCTTTGGCGAGATCGAGCGTGTGAATTCCCTCGCCCAGCGACTTGCCACTAAACACACACTCATGCATACAACGCCCCTCTGAAACGGCCGGATAGGCCCCGCGCAGTTTTTCGAGCAGATAGTTCGCATTGAGCACCGCGCGGTCGCTGGTTCCTCGCAACCCCTCACGACCGAGCATCAGCAGATAGGCATAGGCGCGAACAAGAATTGAAAAGTTTCCGTAAAACGGTGCAACATAGCCGATGCTCTTCGGATGGTCATAATCAAGCGTATAGACACCATCCTTGGTTTTCGCAATACGCGAAATTGGCAGATAGGGCTGTAGCTTTTCGCAAACGCCGACCGGGCCGGAGCCGGGCCCGCCGCCGCCGTGCGGCGTCGAAAACGATTTGTGCAGATTGAGGTGACAGATATCAAACCCGAGATTGCCAGGCTTAATGCGCCCCATAATGGCGTTGAAGTTGGCGCCGTCGTAATACATCAGCCCGTCCACTGCATGTACGGCATCGATAATCTCTTTCACTCGCGGATTAAACACACCCAGCGTACTGGGAAGCGTCAACATCACCCCTGCCGTCTCCTCATTGAGAGCTTCCTTAAACAGATCAATATCCATATCACCACTGGCATCAGACGGGATGGTCACCACATCGTACCCACCGAGCGCCGCACTGGCCGGATTGGTTCCATGCGCCGAATCGGGAATAATGATGTGGGTCTTCTTGTTTCCACGATCACGGTGATAGGCCGCCATCATCATCACCGCAGTCAACTCACCGTGCGAGCCGGCCATCGGTTGCAGAGTGAACTCGGCCAAACCGGTAATTTCAGAAAGCAGGCGCTCGGTGTTATAAAGAATTTGAAGCGACCCCTGAGTGAGAAGCCCCCCGTGGCGCAACTGCGGCCAGAGCGGATGAACTTCACACAATTCCGGCATTGAGGCAGCGGCCTCGCAAGCGCGCGGGTTATATTTCATCGTGCAGGAACCCAACGGATAAAAATGGGTGTCGACTGAATAATTGAGGCGAGAGAGTTTGGTGTAATGACGCACCACTTCGCTCTCCGACACCTCCGGCAGTTCCGGCGGTTCCGCGCGCAACAACTCGGTCGGCACCATCTCTTCCGGAGAAATCTTGTCTTCCGGAATCCGCACCCCGCCCCGCCCTTTTGAACTCAATTCATAAATCAATTTCATAATCAACAGCCCTTCCTTTCAGGCAAATTCTTTACAACTCGATCAAAATCGGAGATATAGTTTTGATCCTGAACCACCCGAAACGTATCGTATTCAGACTCCGCTCTCAACTTCGCCTCAAGAGCCGAAACCGTTCCGCTATCAAGTAAAAGAGGATAGTCCGAAAGCTCCAGGAATTTGTCTAGAAAAACCACCCAATCCTTCATATTCATCACCACGCCGCGCGTGGCTCTGTTTTCCGCCAAATCCAAGTAAGCAGAAACAATTCGTTCCAGCTCCTTCAAATGCTCTTCATTGAGGTAATTTTTCGCAATCGACACATCGGCCTTGAGTATTTTTCCGGAGGGAGCCTGCTTCCATGTTTTCAGCCCCATCGAAATCTTATTCGCATCGGCTTCGGTATAGATAATTTCTGCCGCCGTTCTCCCTCGAATCGCCCAATGGAGTTTGTTTTGTACGGTCGCAAAGAATAGACGGGTGACCTCATCGTTCCGGTCATAATCGGCAGACAACGCATAAATATCGGTGATCTTCTGATAAAACCGTCTTTCGCTGATGCGTATTTCCCGGATGCGACCGAGCATCTCATCGAAATAGTCCTTCCCGAAATGCTGCACCTGCTTCAGACGCTCATCATCCATCGCAAAGCCCTTCACGATATACTCATGAAGAACCTCCGTTGCCCACCGTCTAAACTCCGTGGCGCGGTGCGAATTCACCCGATACCCAACGGCAGTGATCGCTCGGAGATTGTAAAACGCAACCTCTCGAACCTGTGTTTTCCCCTCGATAGCCCCGTGCGGAGTGGTCTGTGCAAAATTTGCACAGACC
>JAUXCB010000226.1 GCA_030619095.1 Verrucomicrobiota bacterium
AATGCAGTTGACAACAATCAGCGGAATGAAGATGCCAAGCGCTTCATAGAGCGAGGGCGGGGCATAGGCCTGCATCAATAGATCGACGATGGTCACAAACGAGGCGATGACAACGATGTAGCAGGGAATGCGAACCTTTTTGGGGACGAGGTGGCGAATCAAAGAAATGACGACATTGCTACCGAGCAACACGAACAGGGTCGCCACCCCCATGCCAAGACCGTTAATGGCATTATTGGTGACGGCAAGTGTTGGGCACATGCCGAGCAGCAAAACAAAGACAGGGTTTTCTTTGGCGAGGCCCTTCGTGAATTCCTTAAGGAGAGAAGGCTTGTGGCTTGAGGCTTTAGGCTTGATGAAAGACATTAGATGACCTCCGGAGAGTTGACGTTGTGGAGTATGAGAGTGTTGGAGTATGGGAGTAGATGTTTCATTGGCATTATTCCTTTATTCCGCTATTCCATTATTCCCTGCGAGCAGCGTTTCACGCTGGCTCGTAAAGGTCTCAGCAATATAGAAAACCGCATCGGCAACGGCGCGGCTGGTGATGGTGGCGCCGGTGACCGCATCGAGCGTTCCCCCGTCTTTTTTCACCTGCCAGGGGGTCTGATCGGCCAACGCCTTCATCCCACGAAACTGATCGAGAACCACATTAGGCGACAAGCCGCTTCCTTTTGTTCCTTTGATCAATCCGGAGAGTGTTTTCTGCAGGCGTGTACGTTCGCAGACGACTGTTCCGAGTCCGGGGGTTTCCGCCTGTTGGGTGACGAGAACAGTGGTGAGGGTTCCGGAGGGCGAAAGCCCCGCAAGAACCGTAATGTTACCGTTATAGCCTTTCGAGGTGCGGGTTTCGCCGGCAACGCCAACGATTTCTCCTTTATTGCGTCCGATGTAGAAGGTGACGTCGCCAATCTCAACAGTCTCGTTGCCGGGCTGGTTATCGAAGGCTGGCAGGACATCGCGCAGCGCGGTGTTGGTTTTTTTCTGCGAGGCGGCAGCAATCGGCGCTTTGGTGACGAGATAGACCCAGCCGAGCAGTCCGGCGGCGATTCCGGCGATCAAGGCCAGCGAAACAGCTAGCATTGGAATATTAACTTCATTATTCATATTTTTTATCCACGCGGAGACGCAGAGGCCACAGAGGGTTCCTCTTCGAATCCATTAACAATACGGTTAATTCCATCTTTTAAGATAGAGACGTTAAAATTGATTAGCAGCCCTAGCTGCCGGTTGGTTTGTTTTAAATAGGTGAGAGTTTGCATCGAAAAGAGCTTTTTCATGTTTTCGACGGATTTGATTTCAACGATCACCAGGTCTTCCACAAGAAGATCGAGCCGGTAGGCTTTTTCTTCAACGACCTCCCCTTTGAACGTCAACGGCAAATAGACCTCTTCTTCGACCTGATATCCCTGATCTCGAAGAAGCTTCGCCAGACATTTCCGATATGCTGATTCAAGAAGCCCAGGGCCAAGCTCCCGATGAACCTCTATAGCGGCACCGATGATGTCGTGCGATATTTTGTTTAATTTGTTTTCCATGTCTTACCTTTGCGCTCTCTGCGCCTCTGCGCGGACTATTTCTCCGCTTTCACCCGAATATAGCCGAAGGGCTTACCGATGGTGGAACGGTCGATCAAAGGGGTAAGTGCATTCATAAAAAGGATGGAGAAGCTGACCCCTTCGGGGTAGCCGCCCCAGATGCGGATGACGCTGGTGATGAGTCCGCAGCCGAAGCCAAAGATGAGTGCGCCGTTGGCGGTCATCGGGGATGTCACCATATCGGTGGCCATGAAGAAGGCACCGATCAGGAGTCCGCCGGCGAGGACGTGATAGAGCGAATCCGGGGTCATGTCCGGATTAAAATAGTGGACGACACCGGAAATGATCGCGACGGTTCCGATAAAGGCCACGGGTATCTGCCACTTAATCAGTTTCTTCGCCAGCAGATAGAGTCCGCCGATCAGCAATGCCAGCGCCGATGTTTCACCCAGACAGCCGCCCACATTCCCCATGAAAAGATCATTGATTGTAGCAACCGCCGCCCCCGATGCGCCGAGCGGTGTGGCACCGGTCAATGCGTCACAGGCCATAAACTTGCCCGCCTGCGGAGCGACCCAGGAGGTCATCAAAGACGGGAAACCGATCAAGAGTGCCACGCGGGCGACCAGTGCCGGGTTAAAGGGATTGAAGCCGAGACCACCGAAAATCTGTTTGCCGAGGCCGATAGCCAGCAACGCGCCGAGAATACAGATCCACCACGGAGCATCCGCTGAAAGATTCATCGCCAGCAGCAGGCCGGTCAGCGCCGCGCTGCCATCTCTCCATGTGGAAGAGCGTTTCGCGCATTGGTTCCAGATTTCTTCAACGGCGACACACCCGACGATACAAAGCACCATCACTTGCAGTGCCGCCAGCCCGAAGAACCAGAGGGCGGCCGCCACTGCGGGGGCCAATGCAATCAGAACATGCACCATGATTTTCGAGATCGTTTCTCCGCCGCGAATGTGCGGAGAGTTGCTGATCACGAACTTTGTCGGATCCGGCAGTCGCGCCGTTGGCGGGTGGCCAGTGGCAAGTGGCGAGTGGCTGGCGGGTTCTTCTTTGCTCATAGTTATCGTCCTTCCAAACTGTTGATCGTCGCGCTGAGTATACGGTTGATTTCCTCTGCCAATGCCATTCGTTTCACAACGATCTCACTAGGAATCCAATGTCTCAAGCGACGATAGCGACCGCGCGTTTCACGCAGGGATCCTCTGGCAATAATAAGAAATCGACGGTACTCCACCGAACTTTGTCGTCCATAACCTTCTTCGATATTGGAGCAAACAGAATCCGCGCCGGCAAGTTGCTGACTCACCAACCGCTTTAGATCCGAAGACTGTATATAGGTGTCCAGATCCGCCACGACGTGATCGAACAGAACCAATGACTTCTGATACGCCACAAACTCTTCTAGATTTCCACTACTCATTAAATTCAGTTCCTATCACTCGCCATCTGCCACTTGCCACTC
>JAUXCB010000033.1 GCA_030619095.1 Verrucomicrobiota bacterium
ACATGGCTACGATCCGACTTCGCATTTTACCGAATTGGATCATGTCGAGCCCTTTGGCATAGGTCCAGAGCCGCAGGGTTTCGGGAATATTGAGTCCGCCGGGTGTGTCGACCTGGCGCGGAAGCCCTTCGTGCCAATGGTGTACCCACTGCGCACCGAGTTCACTTTCCAAGGTTTGGTGAAGCTGAGCTTCGATCCTTTTTACGGTGGAAATCTTTTTATTCATATTTTGGACGGCGCAGACGTGTTCGGTGAAGTCGCTGGGGCGCGCGGCACCGATGGAGAGCGTGTGGACCTCGGGGCGGCGCAGGCAGTAGAGATCGTTGAAGGCCATTGGGGAGAGTGGCTGGCAGGCTTCGATGAGCTTCATCGGTGGTTCGTAGAGCTGGCCGCCTTTGTCGACGGGGCTGATGATGAAGACTCCCATGTCCTGTTTGGCCGCCGCTTCGACGGGGGCCCAGTTGATGGGGTGGTAGACAAAGTACCAGTGGAGGTTGACGTAGTCGAACAGGTCGGTTTCGATTGCCTTGACGACTATATCGGCGGGGCCGTGCGTGGAAAAGCCGATATGCCGGATGCGCCCTTCACGCTTGAGTTGTTCGAGCGCGGGCATGCATTTGAGCGCTTTTTCAAGAGTTTCATCGTTGTTGATGCCGTGAATGGCGAGCAGATCCACGTAGTCGAGCTGGAGATCTTTCATGGAGACCTCAAACGCTTCGAGAAATTCCGCCGGGGTTTCTTTGGGGCCGACTTTGGTTTGCACAATCATTTCGTCGCGCGGCAGGGTGGGGAGAATTTTTCCGAGCTGCATTTCGGAGGTGCCGTAGCCGCGAGCCGTTTCGATGTGGTTGATGCCGAGCTCAAGCGCGCGCCGGATCGTCGCTTCGAGGTTGGCTTGGTTTTCGTCGGTAATGGAGGCGCGGGATTCTGCGTCATCCTGCCAGGAGTGTTGATAGCGCATGCCGCCGCAGGTGATCACGGGCATCTGTAATTCGGTTTTTCCAAAACGTCTTGCGGGTAGAGGCATAACTTAACTTCCTATTCCGATAATAAGGCTTAGTGAGATGGCGGAGAGCAGGGTGCTGACGACAATGATGTGTCTGGCCAGGTCGCGATCACTCTCGAAGATGTCCGCCAGGACATAGCTGGCAACGGCGGTGGGGCAGGCCAGGTAGATTAGCAGAATCTGGCGATCCGGAGCCGGGAGATTCCAGAGCCGGGCCAGGCCGAGGCCGATGAGCGGTTGGATAAATACTTTAATGGAGGAGGAGAGGGTTGAAAGGAAGAGGTCTTTGCTGAGATTTTTGAAGGTGAGTGAGGCGCCGATGCTCAATAATGCCAACGCCAGCGCCGCGCTGCCCAGCGCGGTGAGTGAGCGCTGAATGGAGGTCGGGACGTGAAGGCCAAGGAGGTTGATAAGGAGTCCTGCGAGACAGGAGATCAGTAAGGGATTGGTCACCAACTGTTTTACGAACAATTTGATGGTCGCTGAGCTGTTGCGCCCTTTTTGGTTTCCGTAGAGCACGAGAACGGTTACCGAGAAAATATTGTAGAACACAATAGCGGGTGCCAGCGCAATGGTGGCGATCGCTTCGATGTGAGGGTCGAGGCCGGCCATGGAATAAAGGATGACCGGCAGGCCGACAAAGGCGTTGTTGGCGCGGGAACTTCCTTGAATAAACGCACCCGCGCTCCGGCGGTTGAGCCGGAGCCATTTCGCCAGCAGAAGTCCAACCCCGGCGGAGAGGATCGTGGAAAGAATCAGCAATAGAGAGATACGGGAGACCTCATCCGCAGTAAAGGTTGCGCTGGAGATTTTACTGATTAGCAGAGCGGGCAGTGCGACCCAGTAGGTCAGTTGATTGAGTGTTTTTGCCATCTCTTTGGAGAAAAACGGCGTTATCGTTAGTGCTTTACCCAACGCAATCATCAGAAAGATGGGCATTAGACTGTTAAATACATTCACAAAACGAGACTAGAGTGCCCTTCTTAAGGAGACAAGCGCAGAGGCGGGGAAAATGGCATTTGGAGTCGTAGTGGAAGGGAATAGGTGGTGGCGGGAAAACGCCATTCGCATTTCGGGGGTTTTGGGGGTTTTGCCGCAGACACACGTTCAAAATGAATCGAGTGGAGAGATTGACTATAGTATTGATAATGATACTATTTTTGACGTGCCAAATGTAGATAACATCCTTGAAAAGATGCGGAGCCATCCGACAAATATTTGATTCTCAGATTTATGCCGGGTTTGTGACCATCACTTCGGGGCGGCGCGTCAGTCAGGAAGTAGTCACCGAGTTTATAAGACTCCGTGGCGAGGTGACCCACGAGTGAACATTCAAAACACCAAAGGGAAGGCCAAGGCCTATCAGGTCAAACAGGTACTCAAAGCGGTGGAGAGGTTGAAAAATGAACGTAACTAAAACAGATCAATACACCTATCGGGTCACCTGGTCGGATGAGGACGGGGAACACATTGGGTTGTGCATCGAGTTTCCTAGCTTGAGCTGGCTGGCAAAAACCCCGGAGGCGGCGTTACGTGGCATTCGCCGGACGGTTGCGGATGTGGTCGAAGATATGAAC
This sequence comes from Verrucomicrobiota bacterium, assembly GCA_030619095.1. GTDB lineage: Bacteria > Verrucomicrobiota > Kiritimatiellia > Kiritimatiellales > Tichowtungiaceae > Tichowtungia. The sequence continues at coordinate 2,584 of JAUXCB010000033.1, forward strand.
GCCAACGGCGAAGCGGTGCCAGAACCCTTGGCGACCCGAACCTTTAGCGGAAAAATCCTTCTTCGTGTCCCGCCGGATGTTCACCGCCATTTAGTCATGGAGGCCAGCGAGGAGCATGTGAGCCTTAATCGGTTGGTAAATGCCCGTCTTGCCTATCCCGGCGCGGGAACAATGGGTCGCAAAGAACTCGAACACGCCTGATCAACCCGTATGGGTTCTTCCAAAGCCTGCCCATAAGGCGGGCAAACCTCATCCACTTCTTCCTTGTGTGCCTTTGAAGCCCGCTACGATGTTCCGCTTATCTTCTCCCCGACACCTGAACACAGCCGAAAATCGTTTAGCAAGGGGTTGAGTTTCCCCACTCCATAAAAAGGAAATTAAGGAACCGAGTCACGTGCGTGCGGGGGCTTAAAAAACGGTTTATTTTTGGCAGAATAAAGCACGGTTAAACACCGTTGACACGGATAGTAAAGTTATGCTCAACCGTTATGCTTTTGGGAGTCCCGACTTGGGGAATTCACGAAACCCCTGCAAACAAAGGGTTAAATGAAATGGTGGCGAGACCCGGAATCGAACCGGGGACACGAGGATTTTCAGTCCTCTGCTCTACCAACTGAGCTATCTCGCCGCACTAAAATGTCTGGCTGCATCAAACCATCAGCCAATCAAAAACCTGAGGACTTCAAATCCCGATTTTTCTGCCTTCGGCAGATCCGCCGGGGCGGACAGTCCTCTGCTCTACCAACTGAGCTATCTCGCCATGGTCAAAAAGAAGCGCGCATTTTACGGAAAAGAAATGTGATGTCAATGCGCTACCCAGGTTTAAAAGCAGTTTGGAGTTATTCAGCCACGACCCGGCTCTGGCGCAGAGTCTGCGTCAAGGTTTCAAAAACTTCTCTCTTGAAACTTTAGAACTCTCGTCCGACAATCCTTCGTTTTAGTCGCGGGAGTAATTCAGTGGTAGAATGTCAGCTTCCCAAGCTGAATGTCGCGGGTTCGACTCCCGTCTCCCGCTCCAGCCTTCGCGATGAGCGGAGCGAAATGTGAAGGCTGTCACGCCGGAGCCTTGGCGGAGGCGGACGATAATGCCTGCATCAAGAGCTGCGGCTTGGCAGGCCAGTGTAGATGAGGAAAAAATGTTTAAACCGGTTTTGAGTAAAGTGGATTTCGCCAAAATGGAGGAGGAGATCCTCAGGTTCTGGGCGGAGAACGACACGTTTAAAAAATCGATCAAAAATCGGTCGGCAGATTCGGAGTACGTTTTTTATGATGGCCCTCCGTTCGCCACCGGTCTGCCGCACTACGGCCACCTGCTGGCCGGAACCATTAAGGATATTGTTCCTCGGTACCAGACGATGCGCGGTCACCGTGTAGAACGTCGGTTTGGATGGGATTGCCACGGTCTACCCATTGAAGCACTCGCGCAAGAGGCCCTCGGACTCGCCGGGGCACCTGCGATTGTTGAGGCGGGTGTCGATGTGTTCAATGAGCAGTGCCGCTCCATGGTTTCCACCTATGTCGAGGAGTGGGAAAAGACCGTGACCCGCATGGGACGCTGGGTCGATTTTTCTAATGACTACAAAACCATGGACAAAGATTTCATGGAGACCATCTGGTGGGTGTTTTCTGAACTTTGGAAACAGGGTCGCATCTATCGCGCCCACCGCATTATGCCCTACAGCTGGAAGCTCAACACCCCGCTCTCTAATTTTGAAGCCGGCCGAAACTATCAGGATGTGCAGGACCCCTCCGTTACCGTGCGCGTAAAGCTTCACGGGTTTGACGTTGAAAATGCCAGCGCCTTGGTCTGGACAACGACGCCCTGGACGTTGCCGTCTAACCTCGCTATTTGCACCGGGCCGGACATCGACTATGTCGCCGTCCGCGACACCGAGAGCGGCGAGGTGTTTGTTTTGGCTGAAGCCCGCTTGAGTTCGTACTACAAAAAGCCGGAACAATATGAGGTTTTGAAATCCCTTAAGGGGTCTGATTTGGAAGGGCTGAGTTACGAGCCTCTCTTTGATTATTTTAAAGAGAATCCGAACTCGTTTCGGATTCTCACCGATGAGTTTGTCAGCACCGAAGACGGGTCAGGAATTGTTCACATGGCCCCGGCGTACGGGGAAGAGGACTACCGCATTTGCCGCGCCGCCGGCATCCCGCTCGTCGAGCCGCTCGATGAGGATTGCAGGTTCACCTCGCAGGTGCCCGACTACGAAGGACAGTTTTGCAAGGATGCCGACAAGGCGATCATTAAACGCCTTAAGGACGAAGGGAAACTGGTTCATCAGTCGACCCTTCAGCACAGTTATCCCTTCTGCGAACGAACCGACACGCCACTAATTTACCGCGCCATCGACGCATGGTACGTCCGCGTCGAAGATCTGCGAGAAGAGATGCTCGCTAACAATGCGCAGATCCACTGGATGCCGGAACACGTTGGCACCAAACGCTTCGCCAACTGGCTCGCCGATGCCAAAGACTGGAACATCAGCCGCAACCGCTTCTGGGGATCGTGTATTCCACTGTGGATTAATGTGGATGATCCAGAAGATATTCTCTGCATCGGTTCTGCCGCTGAACTCGAAGAACTCTCCAAACAGAAGGTTGAAGACCTGCACAAGCATGTGCTCGACGATGTTCTCATTAAACAGGACGGGAAGACCTATAAGCGCACCCCGGAAGTGCTCGACTGCTGGTTCGAGTCCGGCGCCATGCCGTACGCACAGAACCACTATCCCTTCGAAAACAAAGAACATTTCGATGCCAATTTCCCAGCGCACTTTATTGCCGAAGGGCTCGATCAAACCCGCGGCTGGTTTTATACCCTGATGGTGCTCTCCACCGCGCTCTTCAAAAAACCGGCATTTAAAAACGTGGTCGTTAACGGTCTCGTGCTGGCGGAAGACGGATTGAAGATGAGCAAGCGCCTCAAGAACTATCCCGACCCGCTACACGTCGTGCACGAGTACGGCGCCGATGCGCTCCGCCTCTACATGATCAATTCGCCGGTCGTGAAAGGCGAGAGCCTCCGCTTTGCCGAAGAGGGCGTAAAACACTCGCTTCGCCATTTGCTCATTCCACTCTGGAATTCCTATAGCTTTTTTGTCACCTACGCCAACATTGATGGCTGGAAGCCCAACGGCTCCAGACCGGGGCAGAGCGACAACCTGCTCGACCAGTGGATTGAAAGCTCGCTGGCGAACCTCTGTCAGGAAGTCACCTCGGCAATGGACAATTACGATCTTCAGCGCGCCGTCCGCCCCTTTGTCGCCTTTATAGAAGATTTGACCAACTGGTACATCCGCCGCTCCCGCCGCCGCTTCTGGAAATCCGGCGACGACACGGACAAGCAGCAGGCCTATGTGACGCTCTATCACGTTCTGGTTGAACTCTGCAAAATCGCCGCACCATTCACCCCCTTCATCGCCGAAGAGATTTACCAGAACCTCACGCAAGGCTCGTCGGTAGACGAGCCGTCGAACGTCGAAAAGTCAAATGTCGAAAGTCAGGACTCTAACCCTTTGACCTCCGATTCTACATCTGACCTTCGACCTCTCCCTGATTCCCGCCCTCCGTCCTCCGACCTCTGTCCTCCGACCTCTTCCCCCGACTCCGTCCACCTCTGCGACTTTCCCACCGCCGAAGGGGTGGCTCGCAATAGAGATCTCGAACAGCAGATGCGCATCGTCATGGATGTCGTCAGCATGGGACATCAGCTTCGGAAAGACAACCAGGCCAAGGTCCGCCAGCCACTCCGTCAGCTCACGGTGGTCAGTCGCGACAGCGACCTGCTCAATCAGGTTGACGAGCTCAAGACTATTATTGTCGAAGAGCTCAATGTTCGCGAAGTCATCTTCGGATCAGATGAATCCGGCCTCGTCGAGCTCCATGCCAAGGCCAATTTTAAAACGCTCGGTCCGCGATTTGGAAAACAGATGAAAGAAATCGCGAACGCGATTTCTTCTATTTCAGAGACAGAGATGAAATCGATTGCTTCTGGAGAGAGCATTTCCGTTGCATTGAATGGAGAAGCCGTCGAGCTGACCGCCGCCGATGTTTTTGTGGAACACATCCCGAAAGCAGGGCTCGCTGTGCAAGCGCAGGGTGCACTCGTGGTTGCGCTCGACCTTGAGCTCAACGACGATCTCATTCGCGAGGGCCTTGCCCGCGAGCTGATCAAAGAAGTTCAGGCCGACCGTAAAACCAAGGGGCTGGAGGTGACCGACCGCATTCACTTGAAGATTTCCTCTGACGAAGCGGTTCGCGAAGCGGTGGTTGCATTCGAAGACTATATTCAGTCCGAAGTCCTCGCCATCACCTTGGAAACCATCGATGCCGAGGGTGGCCCCATCGACATCAACGGTCACGACTGCACCATTTCGATTACGAAAGCGTGAGTTGCGAATATCGAATAAGGAATATCGATTTGAGAAGAAAAAGAATATCACTTCTGCGGTTCGGTGTTCTCTGTTCGATATTCATCATTCTTTTCGGTTGTGCATCCATTCGCCCGCCGCGCGGAGTGAAGCCGCAGACTCTAGTTCTCGAGACAACGGGATACTGCGATTGCGGAACGTGCTGCGGCTGGCGGCGAAGTTGGAAGCCCCCGTTCAAACCGGTCTATTCCTCGGGCTCTCTGAAGGGAAAAGCCAAGGAGGTTGGGGTGACCGCCTCAGGCAGTGAGGCACAACCGGGGACCATTGCCGCCGATACACGCTTTTATCCCTTCGGAACGGTGATGGATGTTCCGGGCTACGGAATGGGGCGAGTGGAGGATACGGGAGGCGACATCAAGGGCCCGGCTCGGATTGACCTGTTTTTTAAGACCCACGAACAAGCCCTGCAATGGGGCAGAAAACGTCTCAGTGTCCACATCTGGAAGTGACGGGATCAATTAATTCGTGGTCGAGCATGGTTTTGTTCTCGAAGGTGAAGCGGCCGATAAACTTTTCGCCAGCAATCATTTTGGGATACCAAATGGGGTCGTCGGCCCACATATTGTGGTAGGGAAGTTCGTCGATGTGAAACCAGTGTGGAACGGCTTCGTCGGTTTCCGTCGGGGTGCCTTCAAATTCGGTCGCGGTGAAGACCTCGCCATGAATGCTGTGTCCGTCGGTGAACTGAAACATCAAGGTGCCAACATGCACCGGGTCAAGCGGGGTGATGCAGAGTTCTTCCTGCGTTTCGCGCACGGCGCATTCCAGAATGGTTTCGCCCGGTTCCATCCGTCCGCCCGGTGCGTTAAAGTACCCCGCGCCAAACCCGCGCTTTTTGTCGATTAAAAGCAGCTTTCCCTCCTGCTGAATAAACAGGAGCGTGGCCCTCTCTTTGGGATCCCATTGATCCCAATCTATATCGCTTACTTTTTGCATTTTTTACCATCCGTGAAAGGAAGATTGTTCACAAGATGATGGACAACAAGATTATTTTTTTCGCCCGAACTTCCCATTATCCTGTTATCAATCATCTTGTGAAAACTCTTTAGTATAATTCGTATTTCCCGAGAACACCTTCGAGGCCTCCGTTATTCAACTCGTTTTTCCATTCCGGCTTCAGTCCCACTTTTTTGAGTAATTTTCGATCCCCCGCGTATACATAAGCCGTGCAACCGGTACAGCGTTGTTTGAGGAAGTCACCAAACTCTTTCAGCAACTGTTCCGCCTGTTCGCGGCTTCCGAGCCGGATGCCGTAGGGCGGGTTCACCACGAGGGTTGCATTTTCAATCTTTTCAATTTTCCGGAAATCTTTTGGTTCGCATTCAAATGCGTTTTTGCAGCCCGGCAGGCGGTTGAGGTTGCGGCGGGTGGCGCGCGCGGCAACCGGATCGATGTCGGACGCGATGATTAGGGGTTTGTTTGCAAACGTTTCCCTTCGATTCGGCTCCGCCGGAGGCGTCGCCCCACCTGTGGGTTTCGAGTCGGTCGGCAGGGCGAGCCCCTCTCGAAGACCCTCGATTTTTCGGGGCGAGCGAGCCGAGTTCGCAGAGAAAGGCGGCAGAGGGCGCATGAAGCCATCGGCCTGGTTTTTCACCTTCATCCAGACAGCGGAATCGAAGTCGGGGAGGCGTTTAAAACCCCAGCCTGTCCGGAGATATCCGGCTGGCATCCGGCAATACCGCATGGCGGCCTCGCAGAGCAGGGTGCCCGAGCCGCTCATGGGGTCGACGAGTGGGCGTTCCCCATCCCATCCAGAAAGTTTAATGATTGCCGCCGCCAGCGTTTCGGCGAGGGGCGCTTCGACGCGTGCGGTGCGATACCCTCGTTTGTGGAGCGATCCCCCGGAGGTGTCGATGCTGATCGTCGCGCGGTTGTTTCGCACAAAAAGATGAATGCCGAGGTCGGGAGACTGTACATCTACGCTGGGTCGCTCGCCGCATTTCTCGCGAAAGAAGTCGCAGAGTGCATCTTTGACCCGTAGCCCTGCGTACTGTGAGTGGGTGAGTCCGGGTGTGTTGGAGGTGACCGCGTTGATCGCAAAGGTATCCTGCGGGGTGATAAACATCGACCAGTCGATTTTCATTGCGGTCTGATGCAGGTATTTATCGCTGTGGCAGTCGAATGTGATCAGGGGTGCCAGCACCCGGATGAGCAGGCGGGAGGTGTAGTTGATGCGGTAGAGCGTTTCCGGATCGGCTTCAAAATGAAACCCTCGATAGGCCTCTTTTAGATTTTTTGCGCCAAGCTCTTTCAGCTCGGCCTCCGCGAGGTTTTCAAATCCGCCTGCGATCTGAGCAAAGTATTGATTGTGTTGTTGATATTGGAACATAAGGAAACAAGCCTAGCAGAGAGAAGAGGGATTGGAATGTTGGAATGGAGGAATATTGGAAAGCCATTAAGGATCTTTTGAATTCGTCATCATCGGTTCCTCTTTCCATCGTTCCAATATTCCAGTATTCCATTACTCCACTTTCCCTAATGAGTACTCGATATAAGATCACCATTGCCTATGACGGCACGGATTACGCGGGCTGGCAGGTCCAGCCGCGCAAGAATACCGTGCAGGCGGAGATCGAGCGGGTGATCGAACATCTGGTTGGTAAAAAAA
>JAUXCB010000143.1 GCA_030619095.1 Verrucomicrobiota bacterium
TCTCAGTTTTTCTATCACATAACTCTGGATTCTAATTTTCATTGGGTGACCTTTTTCCGGCGAAAGGCTGCCGTCAGGCAGAACTAATTTTGGCGGGAAAAGGCATCAATGATTTTGGCAAGCATTTCATTTAAGATTTCAAAAAGTGGACGTTGAGCGGACAAACTGTTCACGCACTTTTCTCCATGGAAAAAATTGTTCCGGACTCGGTAGGCTATAAAAAGCATTGCTTTGACGCCATCAACCACATCCGGCAATTGCTTTTTCTGTAGCATGGGAATCAACTCATCTACACGACGCTGTTCAGTGTCGTTCGGTCGGGAGTTCGGTCTCGGATCAGAAAGCAGATAATAATGAAGGTCGTCTACCGTTTCGACTTCCTTTTGGAACGCCCTCCAGAAATTCTCAAAATCGTCCCAATGAAGTCGCTCAGCATCATTTTCGGCGGCTACTTTGCTATCGATCACGTCCATCGATGCGCTTCGATCACAAATCTTAAGTTCAAATCGATTCCATATCAGGGTGAACCAAAGGACGTGAGCAAGGGTCTCGATATCATAATTGTCAACGCCGGTATGCCGTGCCAGCCAATTTTTCGGGTCAAAAGTATTCATATTATTTCTGCGATTTCTGCGAATAAGAGTAGGCAGGCGTGCCGCCGGTGTCAGTTCAATTATTTCGTCATTTTTCAACTTTTAAAAAGCCTGAGACACGAGATGTTTCTAGCAGGTTGGCTGGCGGGAGGCAAAGATTTTCCAATGGTTGGAAAAATCAGCAACAAAAGTTCCGAACATTGGAACGTTGGTGGCACCGAGCTACCAGCCAAAGGGTCAGATCGTTTTTCCCGTCATTTTCACACTTGCGCAAGTGTGAGGTTTCTAATGGTTTTTCCATCCATGATTGCCGCTTCTTTTCGGGGATACAAAAAGCACTTTCGGAATACCTCAGGTTTGCCAAAAGCAGCTTCCGTTAATCATTTCTCCAGCCGAATGCTTGCGGAACGGGCGTGGGCATCAAGGGTTTCGACGCGGCCAAAGGCTTCGACCACCGAAGCAGTCTCTTCAAGGTCGCCTTTCTTAAAATGAATCAGGCTGACGCGGCGGCGGAAGTCTTCGACCGTCAAGCCGGAGAAGAAGGCCGCCGTTCCACCAGTCGGCAACACATGGCTCGGGCCGGCGGCAAAATCGCCGACGGCTTCGGGCGTCCACGGGCCGATGAAAATCGCGCCGGCGGTCGTAATCTTTTTCGCGACGCGTTCGGCACCCTTCACGATCACTTCCATGTGCTCGGGAGCGAAGCGGTTGCAAAGTTCGATCCCCTTTTCGATGTCGGGAACCACGACAAGAATACAGCCGCGCGCTAAAACTTTGGCAATCGGTTTTTTGCGAGTCAGTGTTTGGGTCTGCTCCTCGAGTTCAACCCGAACGGCTTTGGCCAGCTTTTCGGACGTCGTCACCAATAATGCTTTTTCAGATCCGGTTCCGTGCTCGGCCTGCGAAAGCAGGTCGGCGGCGACGTGCGCAGGATCCGCGAACTCATCAGCCAGCACGGCGATTTCGCTTGGGCCAGCAATCATATCGAGAGCAACCTCACCGTAGACCAGCCGCTTTGCGGCCGTCACGTATGGCCCGCCCGGACCGACAATTTTCTGAACCTTCTGGATCATTTTGGTTCCGTAGGCCATGGCACCGATCGCCTGAATTCCACCGACCTTATAAATCTCAGTCGCACCCGCCAGATCGAGCGCATACAAAATGTAAGGGTTCACCTTGCCCTCACGGCCGGCGGGGGTACAGGCAACCCGCTCCTCAACACCGGCGACCTGTGCGAGCGTCAGCGTCATCAGTGCAGTAGAGGCTAATGGAGCCGCCCCGGCAGGGATATAGGCGCCGACGCGATCGAGCGGTACAAATTTTTCGCCGAGCCATCCGCCCTGCGGCGCGGGCATTTTCCAATCCTCGCGCAGACCGGCCACCGCAAACTGGGCAATACGCTTGTGCGCCTCTTTCGCCGCCTTCTTAAACGGGGCATCTACCATTTTTTTAGCCGTCACGATTTCGGCTTTATTCACTCGGAGCTTCACCAAAGTGCTCGGTGCTCGGTCGAACTGCCGGGCATACTTCAGCACCGCGCTGTCACCCCTCTTCTGAATATCCGCCAACACCTTGCGCGCGATCTCGTCCGCGCCCTTCTCAACCGGCGGTCGAAACAGAAAGTCTTCAATCTTCACGGAGCGCCCTTTGGCACTGTATTTCAAAATGGGGGCCTCTGTTTTTTTCATAGTGCGCCTAGTGTTTTCCAACCCCTGGAAACCAGCAAGGCCGGATTTCAGGTTTTTTCAAACCGTGGAAAAATCAGAAGCCCGCAACGCAGCTTCGCTCCAGAGTCTGAAAAACTCCAACAGTTCTCCAACCGCTTAAAAAATAACGGATCAAAAGCCAATCCAAACTAACGATCGTCAATTTGGATTGGCCCCTATAAGCTTGCTTCTGATTTCGGCAACGACCTTTAAATGAAGATCAAACACTTCTCTCCCCAAATAATCCATCGGCAATAGTTGCGCTGGAAGCAACGGATCCAGAACAAATGCGCTCCGGTACGCATCCATCTCTTCCGTAGCCAAACGCATGAACACCTCTGGATTCAGCAATACCGTCTTAGAAAGAACAGCCAGGTTTTCACCATACACATCACAAAATCGCTTTTGGATATCATGCAGCCTTTTCAAATCCCACGATTCCCGCACAATCTTGTCCGACGGTGTTCCCAGCACCGTTCGCGCCTCAAAAAGAGCCGCGAAAGTTCCTACTGCAGCCCCCTTTTCGAGATCAGAATATTGAGGTCGAATATCATGAGGGGTAATCCACACGCTTTTTTGAAAGCAACCCATACGTTGCGTCTGAAGAAATTGCCGCAACACATTCCGATAGGAACGATCGACCTCGGGCACATCGTAAAGCAATAAATACCAAATGCCATTCCACTTTCGGGTCCACCATTTATCTGGCCGAAGGTACGTCGCAAGCGACTCTGTGCCCTCCTCGGAGATCTTCAATCGCGGCGTATTTAATCCCTGCTCTTTCACGATAAGCCCCTGCTTGGAGAGCCGTACGATCGCACGTTGATAACCCCGAAGATCGGGATCCGTCCGGTTGTGTAAAAATGCCCACCCGCCATGAGCACTCACCTCGCCGAAAAGCTCGAGCAATTCGAGCAACTCCAATCCGATCCGACGGCGGACAACCGGCAAAGAAATATCCGGATGATGAAAGGCCTTCCACATGCTTATTAGAGTACAATCCAAATTGACGATCGTCAATTTGGATTGGCGTCGCGATTATTTCCCGATACAAAATCGGGAGAAAATGTTGTCGAGCAGTTCGTCGTGATAGATGCGGCCAGTAACCTGGCCGAGATTTTCGAGTGCGGAACGCACGTGTTCGGCGGCGAGCGCGACCCCCTCGTCCTCCAGCCCGGTCAACTGCTCGCGGGCACGAACCAGCTCGGCGTGTGAGAGCTCGAGCAGGTTGCGGTGCCGCTCCGAAATCACTGCATGCACAGGGGCACGGAGATCCACCCCGGTCTCCAATTTGGTAGCGATGGCGGTTTTGACTTCCGCAATTCCCCGGTCGTTCAGCAATGAAGTTTCCAGAGGGTGGAAACTGGACATTAAAAACTGAAAATCCGGGTTCCGGGAATCGCTCTTGTTCAAAACCACTACGCTCCGGGCCGGATCGAGTTTTTCGAGGTGCTCGGCGTCCTCAACCGAAAACGGCAGGGAGCAGTCGACGAGATAGATGGCAATATCCGCAGTGCCGGCGTGTTCGCGGGCGCGACGGATTCCTTCACGTTCAATTTCGCACTCCGCCTCGCGCAGTCCGGCGGTATCGAGAATACGCAGCGGAATGCCGTCGAGCACAAGGCCCTCTTCGATCACATCGCGGGTCGTGCCAGCGAACTGGGTGACGATGGCGCGGTCGTGGCCGAGCAGCGCGTTAAAGAGCGTGGATTTCCCAGCGTTGGGACGTCCCATAATCACGACGCGTGCGCCTTCGCGCAGCAGGCACCCTTCGTCCCATGTGGAAAGCAGGGCTTCCAAAGCCCGAACACTCTGGTCGAGTTTTTTTTCAAGAGTTGGAAAAACGGAGTCTGGAAGTTCGTCCTCCACAAAGTCGAGGGTGGTTTCGAGGTCGGCGGCGATGTCGACGAGTTGATCGTATAGCGTGTTGAACTGCCCGCTGAGGGAGCCTTCGAGCTGTTCGAGGGCGGCCTTGGCGGCGCGGTCGCTCCGGGCGTGGATGAGATCGGCGACGGCTTCGGCTTGCACAAGATCCATTTTCCCATTGAGGAAAGCGCGTTGGGTGAACTCGCCCGGCTCGGCCATCCGCGCACCCGCTTCGAGGCAGCGGCGCAGGATTTTTTTAAGGACGACGGCTCCGCCGTGCCCCTGAATTTCGACGGTGTCTTCGCCCGTGTAGCTGCGCGGTGCGCGGAAGATGAGGCAGAGCGCTTCGTCGATCTCGGTGCCAGAGACGTCAACCACCTTGCCGTGTAGAAAGGTTCCGCCGCTGGCGGCAGAGGGGGTTTCCAAACTCTGGAAAACCTCGTCTGCAATTTTCCAAACGTTGGAACCGCTGACGCGCACGATGCCGACGCCGCCCTCTCCGGGCGGGGTGGCGATGGCTGCGATGGTATCGGTGGTACTCATCAGATGAGAGCGAAGAGCAGGTGGTTGCAGCCAAGGGCGATCAGCGCGGCAAGGAAGTCATCTACCGTAATGCCGAACCCGCCGTGGATATCCTGCAGCTGTTTGATCGGCGGCGGCTTGGTGATGTCA
>JAUXCB010000211.1 GCA_030619095.1 Verrucomicrobiota bacterium
CGCAGAAGCAAGGCCTGCTCGTTGCGCGGCCCTTCCATTTCGCCACTGAGCACCACACCGGGACAAACCTCAATCCGATCCGCTCCAACGGAAACGAGCCGCGTGCCGTGGCCGGTTACTTCGTCCTTGAGGTGCCGGGAAAGGCAAGCGGGCAAGTAGACCTCCACCGAAGGATTTGCATCCAAAAAGGTCCAGAGGCCACCGATATGGTCCCAGTCGCCGTGCGAAATGATTACCGCATCAATTTGGGCCGGATCGAATCCAAGGACGTTCAGGTTGTTCATCAGAATCGGCCCGGAGGTTCCGGTGTCGAAGAGAATGGTTTTTTCAAACCCCTCAATCATGCAGGCAAATCCCCAGCTCGATTTCAGCGCGTTGTTTTCTGGCGCATGGTTGTCGTACACCACCGTGACTTTAAATCCTTTTTCCATAGTACTCTCCGTCAACTTCTTGGGTTTTTAACACCCGCTACGCGTAAGGCTCTAAGGACACAAAGCTTCGTGCTCTTCGAGCCTTTGTGTTGATTGTTTCCAATAGTTGGTTAATAGAGGCCAATCAACCACATTGGGATAATCTTTCCGGACGGCAGATCCACGTTGTCCCGAACCACAAAGTCGGCGGCTTTCGTCTTTTTTGTTCGTCCGCCCACTTCGATGCGGATGTCATTCACCACAAAGTCGCAATCGGTTTCTTTGGTGGCGGCAAACAGGCTATATCCGGCATCGGAAAATGCAGTGGCGACATAGGCTTCTCGTTGGGTGCCTTCGTTTTTGCCGAAAAAGGTATAAACAGAAGGTTCGTGCAACAGCAATTTTGCGCCGACGGAGTTCATTTTCGTATCATTTCGTTTCCGGACAATTCGGAGCAGATGGGCTCGCTCCATTGCGGTGAGTAGTTGGTAGAGCTTTTCCTTTCCGATTCCCCATTCTCGGCAGAGCGAGTTCACTTGCAGGGTGGGCACGGTTGATACCGCCAGGTAGCCAACCACGGCATGCATGAGCCGGAGATGGTTTTCTGTGATCTGCGAAACCAGAAAGGGAATGTCTGACTCCATGGTTTTGGCGACCGTGTTCATGACCTTCTCTTGATAAAGCAGATGATCCTCCATAAAGAATGGACGGAACCCGCCCTTGAGATAGTCACGGAAAAGTCGAAGGACATTGGTTTCTTTGATCAATGCTTGGACATTGGATATGGAGGGGTTGAACGGATCGATGGGGCCAATTTCACGGTTTAATTTGAGCATAAGGAACTCGCGGAAGGAGAGGAGCGGCATGGTGTGTACAGGAAAACGTCGGGAAAGATCGGATATTTCCTTACGGAGAACCACCGTGCTGGAATCGCTCGCCAAAATTTTGTGCTTTGGAAAGGCGTCATAGGCTGCCTTCAGGTGGCGAGCCCAGTCGGTTGCGTAATGAACTTCGTCAATCAGCACCCCCTCGTAGCCTCGCATAAAAATCCCCTCCAAAAAGTCAAAGAGATGCGTGGTGCTTAAAACGGGGTTGTCGGCCGAAAAATAGAGCAAGTGATGCTTTTCGACCTGAGAAAGCATCCATGTGGTTTTGCCCACGCCACGCGGGCCGGAGAGGAGTCCGGCTCGTTTCGGCATTTCAAAACGCATCGACCAGTCGCGCAGTCGCTTCGGCTGATGGGTCAGCAATCTTGCCTGAATTTGTTCTGCCCGCTCGATCGCATCTGTAATGGAAGACATCCGGTTCTCCTGTAGAACTAATTATTTACATTTCGGTTCTACAGAAAAACCGTCTTCCCGGCAAGCGTTTAGTTTCCTCTGCGAGCCTTCGCGTTCTCCGCGTCTTTGCGTTGAGTTATTCCTGTTCGCTGCTTCTTCAACGCAAAGGTGTTTTAATTTAAGCTGATGATCAGCAGGTTGTCCTGCCAGATGGCGGGGAAGGAGCGGGTGGCGGCGGAATAGGCGACGCCGTAGGTTTTGAGGAAGCTGGTGCCTGAGATTTGGCCGGCTCCGTTGTTCTCGCGGACCATGTAGGCACCTTGCGTCTCTGGAGTGCAGGGCTTGAAGGCACTGCACCCCGTGCATTCTTCTTTATTCACTTGTGCTGCCATTTTAAAGAAATACCTTCCCCTGCAATCTTTCCGCTTTGAAATTTCACGATAATCCTCTTATTCCATATTTCAACAATATCCCTTGTGAAAATACGGGCAGGTTGTAGGATTTTTCTGGGGAGGGGGCTTTGTACGGCTTATTTTACCTTTAACCAAAAATCGGAACCGACCCTATGAAACAAGACTCAAAATCCTCAATAAACCCGTGTGTTTACACTCGGTTTACGCCCTCTATGGGATGATAATGCAATCAACTTAAAGGAGATGATTATGAGAGTAAAACCTCTAACAAAAAACGAGTTCAAAGAAATATTCTTTGACTATGAAACTTCAAAGGAATGGGACTACAAGGGGGAAAATCCATGCATTATCGATTTTTATGCGGATTGGTGTGGTCCCTGTAAAGTTGTAGGTCCCATCATGGAAGAGCTTGCTAAAGAATATCACTGTAACATCGATTTTTATAGTGTTGATACAGGAGTCGAACAAGAATTAGCCGCTGTTTTTGGTATCCGAAGCATTCCTTCACTCCTTTTTGTGCCAAAAGATGACAAACCACAAATGGCCATGGGCGCTTTGCCCAAAGAAACTTTCCAGCAACTTATAAAAGAAACATTCAACCTTGAAACATGTCAGTGAATAATCATTCCCTTCCGAGTTCAGGTTGTCTCTTTTTCTCCAGCTGATGATACCTTTCGTGCGCTCGGCGTTCCTGTTTTTCGTAGACCGCCATTCGAGTTATCATATTATCGAAATCGACTAGGTGGCCGTCGAACTCGGATCCGTCTACACAGACGAATTTGGTTTTTGTGCCCACGGATACGCGGCACCCTCCGCACATGCCGCTCCCGTCAACCATGATGGTGTTTAGCGACACAATAGTCCGGATGCCGAACGGCCGCGTTGTTTCGGCGCAGAATTTCATCATGATTGGCGGGCCGATTGCGACCGCCCACTGCGGCGCTGGCGTGCGCATGCAGATCTCTTTGAGCGGTTCGGTAACAAGAGCCTTGCGACCACGGCTGCCATCGTCTGTGCATACGATCAACTCGTCGGACAGGGCTACAGAGGGCAGGCATTGCATGCTTTTATGATCAGCACACAGCCGCTTTTTTGGGCCGCCCGTTCATAGCCGAGTCGAAGCGCCTCGAAAACCTGAGAGGATTCGCCCTTAATGATTAAACTCATGAGGCCAACCTCCACTTCGCAACCGTGGCTATTCAACACGTTCTCGAAGTCGAGGACGGGGTGCTCCAGAGTTTCCTCCGTTAGGGGGTATAGACTCACTTCTGCTTCCA
>JAUXCB010000047.1 GCA_030619095.1 Verrucomicrobiota bacterium
CTCCGTGGTTGGCGCCCCAGTTAGCCATTACGGAATAGGTGTCGGCAAAAGCTCCCTTACCGGTCAGACGCGGCGCAAACCAGGTGGTCGGCCAGGTGTTATTCGTGCGGTCGTCCAAGATGTTGTGGACTTCTTCGGGGAGCTCGACCGTCCAGCCCTCTGCGATCTGCAAGACCGGACCGAGGCCTTTAACAAGGTTGATACGGCTCATAGTGATCGGCATACCCGCTTTGGTCACAAACTTCGACGACCAGCCGCCGCCGGGGAAGTATTCCGTGACGGACGGATGCCATGTCGTGGCATCCAGACACGCTTGTTTTTCTTCCTCGGTGATTTCCCAGAAAGGTTTCATCGTCGGGGTTCCGCCATCGGTCTGCTGGCCGCTTCCATCCAGGGCAGAGGATCCTGAGTTGATCAGATGAATCAGGCCGTCCTTGGCAACGCCGTCGACCTCGAAGCCGGTGACACGCTTGATCGCATCGGGACTCCAATAGGTGCGGACATCCGAAAAGACCTGGGCGGCATTGGTCAGCAACTGGCCGAAGAGCATCGGCACCCCGTTGAGCGAATCATTTTCGGTGGCAACGAGGCGCGGCATGCGGATGCCGTTCCAATCGAAAGAACTATTGGAAATTGCTTCGAGGAAGTCGCCATTCGCATAGGTGTCGGTCCAGTGACGCTGTCCCTGGAATCCAGAAACAATCGCGTTATGGCCACGGGCTTCTTCCTTGAAGCCCATTTCTTCAAGCCGATCACTGCCGTACATGAGGTCGCGGGTAATCAGAGCCATCTTGACGGACATCTCCCATTCCTTATCGAGGTCGTCACGCGAGCGCACCTTGCTGGACTTATTAGGGTCCTGCCCCTCCTTGCAGTTTTCTTTCGTCCATGCGAGCGCACGTTCGTACTCGTCCAGATCGTATATCCCATCGCGCATGCGACGGGTAAACTCGGTCAAATCAACGGCTTCAACGCACATGCCGAGATATTCCTCGAAAAAGTTCTGGTCGACGATCGACCCGGCGATCCCCATGGAGCATCCGCCCATGGAGAGGTAGGATTTTCCGCGCATCATCGCAACGGCCAGCCCGGCCTTAACGAAGCGCAGCACTTTTTCGCGCACATCGTCCGGGACGGTGGCATCGCCCGCGTCCTGCACATCGCGGCCATAGATTCCAAAGGCGGGAAGCCCTTTTTGATTGTGGCCGGCGAGCACAGCGGCGAGATAGACGGCGCCGGGGCGCTCGGTTCCGTTGAAGCCCCAGACGGCCTTGGGACGCAGCGGGTCCATGTCCATGGTTTCGGAGCCGTAGCACCAGCACGGGGTGACCGTCAGCGAAACGCCGACATTTTCGCGATCAAATTTATCTGCGCACGCGGCGGATTCCGCGACGCCGCCAATGCAACCATCGGCAATGACACACTCAACCGGCTCACCGTTCGGATACGTAAGGTTTTCACTGATCAACTTCGCCGCGTTTTCAGCCATCGCCATCACCTGGTCTTCAAGCGATTCGCGTACGCCTCCGTAGCGGCCGTCGATCGTGGGGCGAATTCCAACCTTTGGAAGTGTGGTAATCCAAGTGCGGTCTACAGAGTTTAAAGTTGCCATAGTGTGCGTCTCCTTATTTTAGATGAGTCGCATATTAAACCACGGGAAGGTCAACCTTGTCGGTCGAATATTGCAGTGGTATATTTTATACATTTAAAGGAACGAGACATGAAAGAGATTATCAGCCACGGACGCCTTCGGTGCACGGAGCTTGCGCCGCACAAGAATCAAGGGATGGAAATCACCTATGTTGAAAAAGGCATGCTGGAATGGATGGTTGAGGGCGTTCCGGAGAAGGTCGAAGCTGGATCACTTTTCTTCACCCTGCCGTGGCAGGTGCATGGCAGCGTCAATCTAAGGGAACCGAACAATATCATTTGGCATGTGCTATTCCGCTTGGAAAAAGATTATCCCACTCCACAATCCAGCTTCCGTTTTCCCAAAACATTCGGGTTTAATAAGGACGAAATGCAGGTTCTAAGCAACGTGCTGTCTGCCAGCAAACGCCATAGCTTTGTGGCCACACCGGCTCTACGCAGCCTACTGCCCGCCTTGGTCGGCGAACTCCAGAGCACACATGAGTTACGCGAAGCTCAAAGCAAAACCCTGCTGCGTGCTATTCTTGTTGAACTCAAACGCATTATAACCGGCGAAGGGGTAGATACGGGAAAGCACACCCTTTCCGAACAACGGATACTCGATCTGATTGCCTATCTTCCTTCCTCCTGCGAACAACAGTGGACACTTGCAAAAATGGCCGCACACTGTGGTATTCAACGCACACAGCTCGCCAAGGTGTTCCAGAAACTAACGGGGAACACGCCCACGGAATATCTGATCCACATCCGCATAGAGCGCGCCAAAACCCTGTTGCGCGAAACCGATATCAAGATTATCGACATTGCCTTCAAGTGCGGCTACGGAAGTAGCCAGTATTTTGCGAACACCTTCAGGCAGGCCATTGGAGCAACGCCCTCCGAATATCGAAAGCATTTTAACGGCCTCTCCGCCGTCGAATCCAAAAATTGGAAAAACATTCAGTTTCGCAGTGAGGCCGAAGAGCAACGCCGCGTTCAAACCTTTAGAACCCGTTAAGAAGGCGCAACGACTCTCAACCGACCCGGAGATCGTCAAAGAATTTCTCGCTGAGGCCACATGGACAGCCTAAAGCTCGCTTGCAATTTGCCGACGGATCGAGCGTTATAACGGACGATGAAAAAGAAACCGGAACTTATTTCCATTGAGAACTTAACGGGAGAAACACCGTGAATATGGCCGTTGTACATGATCCCGTAAGGCCCGAAGGTGTACTGTGCGGCTCTGTGGGCGACATCCGCCGCTTCGCTCGACAACCCCTGTTCCGAAAAGGAGAGTCTGGAAGAGCTGGACGAAATAAATCTGTTCGATACTCTCATAGTCTATGAACTCTCTCCTCCAGCGCATCCACGAACTCAGCGCCCCGCTCGAGCCCATTCCGACCGGGGAAACCCTCCACCTCGAACCCCTTGACGGGATCGAAACCGTTCTGTTCAACATCTACGGCACCCTGCTCATCTCCGGCTCCGGCGATGTCGGAACCGCCGCTATCGACAGCACCGAGGCACTGACGCAGTCGTTGATCGTCGCCGGCTATGAGGGCGATCATGAGCGGGCGGGCGAACTCGGCCCCGAACTGCTCCACGCACAGATCGCCCACTGGCATAAAGCCGCCCGCGACACCGGTATCAAATTCCCAGAGGTAGAAATTTCTAGCGTCTGGAGACATATCATCCAACGTTTCCAGCGTCTGGAGCTTTTGAAGCCGGATGACGACACGCAGAAGATTCTGCGCCTGGCCGTCGAGTACGAGTGCCGCGTCAACCCGGTCTGGCCGATGCCCGCCGCGCTCGAAACGATTGAAAACCTGCGGGCGCGCGGCTTCCGCCTCGGCATCGTCTCCAACGCTCAGTTCTATACCCCGCTACTCATCGAAGCCCTCTTTACGAAAAAACTCGAGACGCTCGGTTTCGAAAAAGAACTCTGTGTCTTTTCCTACAAAGCCTTGCAAGCCAAACCAGCGGTCGACCTTTTCCAACCCCTGGAAAAATCGATCGACCTCTCCAAAGCGCTCTACGTGGGCAACGACATGCTCAACGATATCTGGACGGCGGGCGAAGCCGGTTGTCGCACTGTTTTGTTCGCAGGCGACCAGCGCTCGCTACGCCTGCGCAAAGAGGACACGCGTTGTAAAAACCTGACCCCCGATACCGTGGTCGACCACCTGCACCAGATCACGGAGATGGTGTAACCCTTAAATCATCTATCGGCACCACGCCACCTTCCCCCCGCTATTTTACATTATTCGCATATGCGCATCATGTAAAACTACTGAATGACGAGCCTCTTTTTTCGTGTCTTTTTGTGATTTTTGTGGCTAATTCCCTTTCATGATTTCAGCAGTCCTTTTTGATTTTGACGGGGTGATTGTCGATTCGGAGCGATTGCACTTCAAGGCATTCAGCACGGTGCTTGAGCCGCTCGGCAAAAGTTTCACCTGGCCGGACTACATCGAAACCTTCATCGGCTTCGACGACCGCGATGCGTTCCGCACCGCCAGCCCCGGCATAAAGGATGCTGAACTCGAAGAGATGATCGCGAAGAAGGCAGCGGCGTTTCAGGATCTGTTGGCAAGCGACGGGGCGGCGGCCCTGCCCGGTGCGGTGGAACTGATCAACGCCCTCTCCGGAACGGTTCCGCTGGCGATCTGCTCGGGTGCGTTGCTCGAAGATATTCTTCCACTCCTTGGAAAACTCGGTATTGAAACCGCATTTGATGCGATGGTGACCGCAGAGGATACGCACATCAGCAAGCCGGATCCCGCGCCCTACCGCCTCGCCGCCGAACGCCTCCGAGTGAGCGACGGCCTGGCCATCGAAGATACCCCGGCGGGAATTGTATCGGCTAACGGTGCGGGTCTAAAGGTGCTGGCGGTGACGAACAGCTATGAAAAAGAGTTTCTGGCGGAGGCCGACTGGATTGTCGATTCGCTAGAAGGCATGACGCTTGAAACGCTCAACAAGCAACTCGGCTAGAAAACGCCCACCCCCACTCGCAAATGATTGAAAAACAGGAATAGCCTGTTGCACAAGCCCACCCCTTTACGCATAATGCCGAGCCTATGAAAAAAGTAGCTCTGATTCTGATTCTTCTGGCTGGATCCCTCTTTGCACAGACCAACGAAGGCCCCGTCCTCATCACGATCGATGGCTACGCCGCGCGCGCCGGCAACACCATTATCACCTATGGAAAAATCCGCGAGGCCATCGCTCCCTTTATGCCGCAGCTGTTTCAGCACTATCAGGGCGAAGAGCTCGCCCAGCAGGTCCGCGCCGCCCGCCTCGCCGCACGTGAAACACTGATCGAAGAGGCGCTGATTCGGGAAGAGGTCAAAGCCCTTGGGCTCGGTCTGCCACCCTCCCTCATTGATGAGGAGGCCGATCGCTTAATCCGCGAACGCTTCAACAACAACCGCGCCCTGCTCAACAAAGCCCTCGCCGAGCGGCGAATGACCTTCGAGGAGTGGCGTGAAGAGCTGGCCGACCAGATTATCCTGCGCGTCTACTACAATCGGGAGATCACTAAAAAAGCCGTCGTCTCCGAAGAGGCGGTTCGCACGGCGTACGAACAGGCCAAAGAGAGTCATTTTATCCCTCTCCAGGTTAAGTTCCGTGCCATTCTCATCAACAAAGGGCGCTCTGCAGAAGACCGCGCCGTCAAAAAGCAGCAGGTAGACACCGTTCTTCAAAAACTGCTCAACGGCGCAGGCTTCGCCGAAATGGCCAAAGAATTTTCAGAAGGCATCCGCGCGGACGATGGCGGAGCCTTCCCCTGGAAAGAACTCAAAGATATTCATGAAGCTCTCCGTCCCGCCCTGCGCACCGTTTCGACCGGACAACTCAGCGGCCTCATTGAAACCGATGAAGAATTTTATATCGTCAAAGTCGAAGAGCGCCGCGAGGAGGGCTATGTCCCCTTTGAAGAGCTCCGAGAACAGCTCGAAAGCGAACAGCTCGCCCTCGAACAGAAGCGACTGCATCAGCGGCTGATGGAGCGTCTGACCGCCACCTATTTTGTTGAACGCTACTAAACGGGATACGAGATGCAGGATTCGAGACACGAGATACGGAACCCAAACCTCCCCCCGCCCCCCGCCCCCCTCCGCATCGGCATAACCTGCGGCGATCTCAACGGCATCGGCCCCGAAGTTGCCCTCAAAGCCCTTTCCAAACCGTGGGCGAAAGAGGTTGAGTTTACTCTAATTGGCCCTGAACAGGTTTTTGATTCTTCCCCTCTCTGGAACATTGATCTTCAAGAAGCTCCACACCCCGGGGAGATCACCGCCCATGCATCTAGAACCGCAGTGGCTGCGGTTGAGCGCGCCGTGCGCGGCTGTCTCGACGGCGAGCTCGATGCGATGGTCACCGCCCCCATCTGCAAAGAGGGCCTGAAACGGGCCGGGCTCGGCGGGCCGGGACACACCGAAATGATCGCGGCACTCACCGGAACCAAACGCTACGGCATGATGCTGATGGGCAAAGGTCTCCGCGTGATGCTTGCCACCCGCCACCTGCCGCTGAGGGCCGTGGCTGATGCGCTGACTCAGGAAAAGATAGAAGAGGCGATTGCGCTGACCGGCGAAGCGCTCCGCGCCTTCGGCCTGCCCAACGGGCGGATCGGCGTCTGCGGCCTCAATCCCCACGCGGGCGACGGCCGCTCGCTCGGCTCCGAGGAGACCGACCTCATTATACCCGCCATCGGTGCTACGCGAAAGAGCGGACTGAATGTCTCCGGCCCCGTTCCCGCCGATGTGATTTTCCATCAGGCGCTCCACGGTGAATTTGATGCGGTTGTGGCCATGTATCACGATCAGGGCCTCGGCCCGCTCAAAATGCACGCCTTCGGCTGCGGTGTAAACATCACTCTCGGCCTGCCGATTATCCGCACCTCGCCCGACCATGGCACCGCGTTTGACATTGCGGGAAAAGGCATCGCCGACCCCGGCAGCATGGTCGCTGCAATTGAAACAGCGATACAACTTGCAACGTTTTCCAAGGTTTAAAAAATGTCGGAGACTATTCCAACCGTTGGAAAACTGACCTCCCCGTCCGTGATCTGTGAACTGCTCAACGGCCTTGGGCATCGTCCGAACAAGGGGCTGGGGCAGAACTATCTCATTGATTCAAACATTCTCGGCATCCTCGTCGATGCGGCAAAGATTTCCGAATCGGATCGCTTACTTGAAATCGGCCCCGGGCTCGGCGCATTGACTCAGGCGTTGCTCGCCGTTGGCGCGCCGCTCACCGCGATTGAAAAAGACAAGACAATGGTCTCTCACCTCCGGAAAACATTCCCGCACTTGACCCTTTTAGAAGAGGATGTTCTCGATGTGAACCTGAACGCACTGTTCGCGGGCGACGTGAATAAAATCATAGCCAACCTGCCCTACGCAGTTGGAAGTCGCTTCATCGTCAACGCGCTTGAAGCGCGTCCGCTGCCCGAGTGCATGGTCTTTCTCGTACAAAAAGAGGTGGCGGATCGACTGACAGCGCAGCCGGGGGGCAAGACGTATGGGCCGCTGGCGATCTGGAGCCAGTTGAACTATGAGGTGACCTCCGTCAAAAAAGTCAGCCCGAACTGTTTTTTACCGGCACCAAAGGTGTGGTCGGCTGTGGTGAAATTTCAAAAACGACCTGCGCCGTTAGCAGAGGTGACGGATCCCGAGCGGTTCAAGCAGTTGGTAAAGGTGGCATTTCAACAACGGCGCAAGCAGATCGGCTCGAACCTTCGAAAGAATCTGCCGAGGTTTTTCCGGGGGCTGGAATCCTGCGGAATTGATCCGTCCCTGCGGCCGGAACAGATCCCGATTACGCAGTGGGTGGCGCTGGCGGCCTGCGCCGGCAATGCGCGCTGAAGAACAGTCGCCACACTTCGCCCAGCGCCTCAAAAACAATCCGCTGACTCATCTTCGATTCGCCGCTGCGGCGCTCTTCAAACACAATCGGGGTTTCGATGATTTTGAAGCCCTTCATCCAGGCCCGGTGCGTCATCTCCACCTGGAACGAATATCCGTTGGAGTCGATATGGTCGAGATCGATTGCTTCGAACACCCGGCGGCGGAAGCATTTAAACCCGCCGGTTGGGTCGGTGAAGGGCATCCCGGTAATCAGCTTGACGTAGACTCCCGCCCCGCGGCTAAGCATGAGACGCGAGAGCGGCCAGTTCAAAATCCGGATTCCGCCGACATAGCGCGAACCGAGAACCAGATCGGCATCGCACGCCGCTTCGAGAAACTGCGGGATCGCTTTGGGATCATGAGAAAAGTCTGCGTCCATCTCCATAATAAATTCGTAGTCGTGCGACAGGGCCCACTTGAACCCGGCGAGATAGGCGCGCCCAAGCCCATCTTTTGTCTGGCGGTGCAACACATGAATGCGCGCTTCGTTCTGAACCAGTGTATCGATCAGCCGACCGGTGCCGTCCGGAGAATTATCGTCCACAAAGAGAATTTCCACATCGGGCGCGGCGGCGAATACCGCCTCCGAAATCGGGCTCACGTTTTCCGATTCATTGTAGGTCGGTATGATGACAAGAGCTTTTTTCATAGTGGGGGGATCTTAGTTGAACAGAACCTGAGAGCGCAAGTCATGGCCGCCACAAATGATCGGGGAGACCGGCTTTGGGGCGTCGCTTCATCTCATTCGCGTCACCCCTGCCACCGAGCACCGACACTTTTTTTCACCTTCTTATTATACAAAGGGAGCAGGCACAACGGATAACAGACATACATCATGTCAAAATCGTTTTGTGCAAAAAAAGGGGACAACGACCTCCGCCACGTCCGTCTCCCTGATGTCTCAGGATGCGAAGCATAAAAAAACAACCCCGGAGACCGAGGCTGTTTTCTAGATAGAAAATAAGAGAATCTACTTCTTCTTCGCTACCTTTTTCTTCGCAGGAGCTTTCTTCTTGGCCGGGGCTTTCTTTTTCGCCGGAGCCTTCTTCGCTACCTTTTTCTTCGCAGGCGCTTTTTTCTTGGCCGGGGCCTTCTTTTTCGCCGGAGCTTTCTTCGCTACCTTTTTCTTCGCCGGAGCGTTCTTCTTGGCCGGGGCCTTCTTTTTCGCCGGAGCCTTCTTCGCTACCTTTTTCTTCGCAGGCGCTTTTTTCTTGGCCGGGGC
>JAUXCB010000163.1 GCA_030619095.1 Verrucomicrobiota bacterium
ACCGGCTGGGCCCAGGTGAACGGACGTGACGAGCTTCCTATTCCGGAAAAGGTCGATCTGGATGCCGAATATCTCGCAAAAAAGAGCTTCGTTCTGGATCTGAAAATTCTGGTTCTGACCGTTGTCAACGTGGTGAAAAGCGACGGGGTATCTCATTGACCCCCATGGGAAAATCATTGACCCTCAAGGCATAAGGAAACACCCGGATGGGAAAGCGATTCCAGTATAAGAACCCGACATTCTATCTGATGATGGCGGCAGATGCATTGAGCGTCTCTTTGGCGCTCTGGCTGGCGTATATCGAGCGGTTCGATTTTTTCAAGTCGGTGGACTTTACACCGGAATTCGAGGCCCAGATTGTGCCGTCGATCCTGATATTTATTCCGCTGAAACTAGCGTTCTTTTGCCTGTTTGGGCTCTATCGCGGGATGTGGCGCTACACCAATCTGCGTGATATGCGCAAGATTGCCGGTGCGGTCACCGGTTCATCGTTGGTGATCGTTTCCTTCATCGCTTATCAATACCAGTTTGTGGGGTTCTCTCGCGGACTGTATTTGCTGGACGCCTTTTTCACCTTTGCGTTTGTGGCCGGGTTGCGGATCATGGTTCGGGAACTGTTCGCGCTGCGGTCGCAGGGCCGGATGGTCAATCCGTTCAAGTGGAACGCAGGCGAAGGACGCGTGCCGCCAACCAAAGTGGTGGTTGTCGGTGCCGGCAACAGCGGTGAACATCTGTTGCGCGAACTATCGGTGGAAGGTGCCCCCTATGATGTAACCTGCTTCCTGGATGACGATCCCAGGAAAAAACACCGGTCGCTGCACGGGGTGCCCATCTTCGGAGGAGTCGACCAGCTTGGCACCGCAGTAGAAAAGTATCAGGCGACACTGGTTCTGATTGCGATTACCGGCCTGGACGGGCACGGGATACGGCACATGATCGAAGCCTGTGAAACGGTTGGGATTCCCTTCAAGCGTATTCCGACGGCCGGGAGCATTGCCGACGGCCGCGTCGCCTTGAAGGAACTCCGCGATGTGAATTATGAGGATCTTCTGGGGCGGGCGCCCGTGGAGCTGGAGCACCCCGCAATCGCAGAGTATCTCGAAGGGAAAACCGTGCTGGTGACCGGTGCGGGCGGATCGATCGGATCGGAGCTGGTGCGGCAGATACTCCGTTTTAATCCTGCCCGGTTGGTGCTGGTCGAAGCGGGGGAGGAGAACCTCTTCAATATCCAGATGGAGTTGAAGAACAAGTTCGGTTTTGAAGCGGTGGTGCCGGCTGTGGCGCGGGTTCAGGATGAGTCCGTGATGAGAAAGATTTTCGATAAATACCGGCCTTCCACGGTATTTCATGCCGCAGCATACAAGCATGTTCCGCTCATGGAACTCAATCCGTGGCAGGCCATCGACAACAATGTGATCGGCAGCTATATCGCCATGAAGTGTGCGGACGAGTTTGGCGTGAAGCGGTTCGTCGTTGTTTCCACCGACAAGGCGGTGCGTCCGACCAATGTGATGGGCGCCACCAAGCGGATGACCGAACTGGTGATGCATGCGATTTCGAAAAAGTCGGAAACCGTGTTCATGGCGGTTCGGTTCGGAAATGTGCTCGGCTCTTCCGGCTCCGTGGTGCCGCTGTTTCGCCGGCAAATCGAGCGCGGCGGTCCGGTGACGGTGACCCATCCCGACATGACCCGATACTTCATGACCATTCCCGAGGCCTCCCGACTGATTCTGCAGGCGGGCACGCTTGGAGAGGGCGGGGAAATATTCATTCTCCATATGGGCACGCCTGTGAAAATCACCGATATGGCGCGCGATTTGATCCGTCTGTCCGGCAAAGAACCGGACACGGAAGTCGAAATCGAATTCACCGGTATGCGTCCCGGAGAAAAGCTCTATGAGGAACTGATTACCGAGGGCGAAGGGATTGTCCCGACCCGCCACGAGAAGATCATGGTGCTGCGCCCGGAAAATGGAGTGGATCTTGAGTGGGTTGAACGGGAAATGGATGCCTTGCGTCAGGTGGTTGCCCGCCATGACTCCGTGGCAATCAAGCAACGGCTCCGGAACATGATCCCTGAGTACACGTCCCAAGAGTTTGATGCGGTGCTGTAGTTTATCTGCAATCTTTTTTTGGCACGGTTTTAATCATTGATTACACGTTTAAACGTGTAAATCTAAAATATTGTAACCAACTATAGAGGAGTTGTTTACAAGAGGATAGCCTCGGTATTTAGATAGAGCACCTGGGTTGGCTGGCATCCTTTTTAGCAGGCAAAACCGCCGCGCAGTAGAGGGCGATGAGAACCCAGATGGAGAGGGCTTCGAGCGAGGCGAACAGGGCCCGGTGCGTGTTGAGCGGGAAGTAGGATGCCAGCAGTGTCAGACCCGTTCCGCCGGCCAGCGTTTTTTGCTGCGGCCCGGCCCGGAACCACCAGGCCAGGCAGAGTCCCATCGAAAGGAACAGGCCGGTCACGCCGATGATTCCCGTTCCAACCGCATACTCCAGTACAAGTTGGTGAGGGTGAAAGGTGTTGCCGATTTTTCCAGGCGCTCCGTACTCTTTCGTGTTCCAGTACTGCATCGCCACTTTACGGAAGTTGCGCGCCCCGCATCCGTTGATCGGGTGGTCTGCAATAACGTCCCACGCGGCTTCCCAGACCGGCAACCGGTCGGTCAATGCCTCATTCAGACTCTTCTTGTTGCCGCTGCAGGCCATGAGGGTTTGATCAATACGTTCCTGAAAGGTGATGGATGTGAAATAAAGCCCGGCAATCATCGCAAGCCCCAGCACGGATGCGCCGGCGCAGAGAAGGAGTTTGTGTTTGCGCGGGGCGATAAATGCCTGCCAGATGAATCCGGTCGCGACCACCGCATACATGATCCATCCGCCCCGGCTGTTGTTGAGCACCACGATGATGGAGGTAAAGATAAATAGAATCCCCAGCAGGGCCGGCTTCCACTTTTTATGCAGAGCGAACATCAGCAGCAGTGCGCTGTAGGGGCCGGAGAAATACCCCATTACATTTTTATTGGTGAAAGGGCCGCTGATCCGGCCGCCGAGTCCCCACCAGGCCTCCCGGAAGAGATCTTTTCCGGTAAGAGCCTGGGCACCTGCGTACACAAACCAGAACCCGACCACTGCGGCAAAGATGAGCACAATGCGCTCCATGGCATCCCGTTTTGCGCCGACCGTGATCAGGGCGATGCCGGCCAGCCCGCTGCCGATACCGATCAGAAAGACCCGCATCGGGTATTTTAACGAAGGGGCGTCCAGCATGGAGAGTGCAACGGGAATCAGGTAGAGCGCAATCAGCAGCAGAAAGCCTTTTGCGGCAGGGGTCTGTGCGCAACGGCCTTTGGTGCGGATGAGAAGAAACAGGCCGATTCCCGCCAGCAGCACGGCGGGGATCTGCGCGCTCCGGCTGAACGGGAGGAGGAATATCCACAGGCCGCTCAGCAGAACAACCCAGTTTTCAAGCCATGTTTTCTTCTCAAGGAACAGACTTTTCAGTCGCTGCATGTTTGCTCTCCAATAATTTAATCTTGAGGTTCAAAGCTATTTGATTTGAGTTGACGGGACAATGCTTTTTAATGGCAACCGATATGAGCACATCGGAAAAACCAATTCGCATCACGCAGATCATGTTAAGCCGGGGCTTCGGCGGGGCGGAGCGTGCGTTCGTGGATACGGCTATGGCGCTGGCGGATCGCGGTCATACCGTCCAGATTATTTGTCATCCCGCATTCAGCCGGCGACAAGCGCTTGAAGCACAACAGGGGATCGAAGTCGTCTGTGTTTTCCCCGTGAATCAGTACGATGGGTTTGCCCGGTTGCGCATGCGTTCTGTATTGAGGAACTTCAACCCGGATGTGGCGCACATTCACTTGAACCGGGCCGCAAAGCTCGGAGGATGGGCCGCCGCATCCGCCGGGATTCCCTGGGTGGGCACCTTCCATAACTATTATTCAGCCGCCAATTATGCGAACGCCTCGCGAGTTTTTGCTATTTCAGCCGATGTCCGGCAGCACGCCATCGGCCAGGGGTTGGCTGAAGAGCAGGTCACCGTCGTTCCCAATTTTTCACGGGTGGCTCCGGCAGAGCAGGTGCGCTCGCGCGCCGGGGGTCCGGTGCGTATCCTGTCTTATGGACGCTTTGTGCATAAGAAGGGGTTTGATGTGCTGCTGAAAGCATTCAGGGGGCTGCTGGATTCAGGTGCGGAGGCCGAGCTGTTTCTCGGCGGTGACGGTCCGGACGCCGGCTTGTTGACTGCGCTGTGCAAAGGCTTGGAGCTGGAAGATCACGTTGTATTTGGCGGTTGGATGGATGATGTCCGGCAGGAGCTTGATCAGGCGGATCTGTTCGTTCTGCCGTCACGGGACGAACCGTTCGGGATCGTGATGCTCGAAGCGATGGCGCGCGGGGTTCCCGTCGTG
>JAUXCB010000072.1 GCA_030619095.1 Verrucomicrobiota bacterium
GATGGTGGTGTACCTTTATGAAGTCATCGACGTTGTCTCCGGTCGGTACGACCAGCCCCAACTGATGGCGGCTCACTGGGGTATTGTGAACAGCAAGCGGGTGAATCTTCAGATGAAGGTTGGCGATGAGGTGAGATTGGAACTGGAGCCTTACGCCAACCGGGGCGAATTGGAAGGGGAGCGGTTAGTGATGGAACTGTCCGATATGCGCCACCCTCTTTTTTACGATTTGAATGGAAAATAGGCTCTTTTCGTTCTTTCTTCGCCTGTGATCTTGTGCGGCCTCATTTTCTATGAGACCCTGCCGCCTCTTTATATGAATGAATCTCAGGGGACAGGCATTCCGGAATGATGACTCGAAGAATAAAATATATTTTGGCGGCCGTTTGCTGTGTTTTGACCATTTTCTTTGTCTCATTCGTCTGGTTGGGTTCTCGCGCCTCAGATGAGGCGGAGCAGCTCCGGCAGCTGGTCGATGCGCCGGCCCGAATGGTTTGGGTTCGGCAAGCCAAGTCCGGGGCGAAGGATGTTTTTGCGCGGGGAGACCGCTTTCAGTTGATGGGGCTCGATACGGAAGACCGCATCGGAATCCGGGTGATTCTTCATGGGATCGAGAATTATAACAAGCCGATGTTTACCTCGCGGGGGGATCGGATTGTTTTTAGCAATGTCCCTGAGGATAAAATTTATGCGGTGAACTGGGACGGAACCGGGTTGCAGGAACTCCATTCCGGTCGTGCGGCTGAAGTGTGGATGGATGCGGCAACGGGGGTTGAGTGGGTGTATCGAATTCCGTCCGGACGAGCGGTGGCTGACGAGGCGGATAAAACACCTCTGACCCGCTTTCAGCTGGATAACCCCATGATGGAGGAGATGGTTTGGGACATCACCCCGGTGAATGCGGACACCATACAGCTTTCAGAAGACGGAGCCTATTTGTGCAGCCAGTTTCCCTGGCCGGAGGCCGGATTGCTCGACATTCAAAATGGAGAGATCATTCCGCTGGGAAAAGGCTGCTGGACATCCATGGCACCGGACAACAGCTATCTGATGTGGATTTTCGACGGCCCGCACCGAAATCTCATATTCCATTCCATGGATAATAGACGGAAATGGTCTGTTAACATCAGTCAGGCTCCCAACGTGAAGGATCACGAGGTCTATCACCCGCGCTGGAGCAATCATGACCGCTTTATGTGCATGACCGGGCCGTATGATCGCGGCATCATAGCCGGAGGTGGCGAGGTTAGCGTTTATGCCGGACGGTTTAACGAACAGATGACAGAGATTGAAGCGTGGGTTCGGGTGACCGATCATGGATTGGCCGATTTTTTCCCGGATCTGTGGATACAACCCGACAAGGGACGTTATCATGCGCCCGATATGGCAAGGGTCGGAAGCGCCATGGAGCCGGAGAAAATTGCCGGAGAGCGGTTGACCGTCGGCGTGAAGCTGGTGGAGTTGACTCTTGTGCCCTCATTGGAAGAGATTGCCCCCTATACGCAAACGCTGGTGGTTTACCGCTACGAAGTCATCGATGTTCTGTCCGGACACTATGACCGCCCGCAGATTCTGGTGGCCCACTGGGGGATTCTCGACCGGAAGAGGACGGATCTTCAGACGCGGGTTGGCGACACGGTTGAATTGGAGCTCGAACCCTACGGCAATCGGAATGAATTGGAAGGCGAACGGCTGGTGATGGAGATTTCCGATATGCAACACCCCCTGTTTTATGATGTAAAGGGTCGCTAAATGGTATTCAGCTCGCACCTTTTTCTGTTCTGTTTTCTGCCGACGGTGCTGGCGGTTTATTACCTGTTGCCCCGTCGTGCCCGCAACGGATTTTTGGCATTGGTCAGCTACTGGTTTTATGGCTGGGCCAATCCGTTGTTTGTCTTCCTGCTGCTGTTTTCCACCGTCGTGGATTATATCGTGGGGCTGGTGTTGGCATCCGGAGCGGAGCGCGAAGCCGACGGTTCCCTCGGACTCCTTCGCAAAGACCGCCCGCGTCGCGTCGGCGAAAAGGCCGCGCTGCTGGCCAGCTTGATCTGCAACCTCGGGCTGCTCGGCTTTTTCAAGTACTTCAACTTCGGCATCGACAGCTACAACGGATGGGTCTCCACGCTCGGGCTGGAGTCGTGGCGGCTCGACATCATGCTGCGCGTCGTCCTGCCGCTCGGCATCAGCTTCTATACCTTCCAGTCCATGAGCTACACCATCGATGTCTACCGGGGGAACGCCCGAGCCATTCGCAACTTCGGCGACTTCGCCTGCTTCGTCTCCATGTTCCCGCAACTCGTCGCCGGGCCGATCATCCGCTTCACCGATGTGGCCGACCAGCTGCGCGGACGCACCGAGACCCTCACAAAATTCGCGCGCGGCACGCTCTTTTTCTGCATTGGATTGTCCAAAAAGATTTTGCTGGCCAATCCCTGCGGCAAAGTGGCCGACACCCTGTTCGACGGCGGCGTTCCCGCCTGTCTGGATGCGTGGTACGGGGTCACCTCCTACGCCTTCCAAATCTACTTCGATTTCAGCGCCTATTCCGATATGGCCATCGGCCTCGGTCTGATGCTCGGTTTTGTTTTCCCGAAAAACTTCGATTCGCCGTATCGCTCCAAATCGATCACGGAGTTCTGGCGGCGCTGGCACATTTCGCTCTCCACGTGGTTAAGGGATTATCTCTATCTTCCGCTCGGCGGAAACCGCCGCGGCGCGCGGCGCACCTATATCAACCTCATGCTCGTCATGCTGCTCGGCGGCCTGTGGCACGGCGCGGCATGGAAATTCATCATCTGGGGCGGAATGCATGGCGGCCTACTCGCACTCGAACGTCTTTTGGGCGAGCGCAACCCGTTCAGGCGGCTTCCCTCCCTCGTCCGCACAGGGCTCACCTTTATCTTTGTCCTCTTCACCTGGGTCTTTTTTCGGGCAGCCGATCTTCCTTCGGCGGTTGTGTTCTGCAAAAGCCTGCTGGGGATCGGTACACCGTCCGACAGCGCACTGCTTCTGCGCGGCGTGGTGTTTAACCCCTATTATCTGATTACCTTTTCACTGTGCATCGTTGTGGTCTGGGCCGCACCGCAGACATGGGACTGGACCCGCCGGATCACTGGGCCCAAAGTACTGGCCGCCTTTTCCTTGCTGGTGCTCTCCATCATGTTGCTGAGCATGCAGAGCTATAACCCCTTTATTTACTTCATTTTTTAGCACCTTGCTCTTAAAATTTATGCACATTTAAATGGAATTTTTAAAAATATACAGGAGCGGGAGATTTCTCGCAGAGGCGCAAAGTTCGCAGAGAATATCGCCCTGCCGTAAAACTCTCTGCGTTCTCTGCGCCTCTGCGAGGGAGACTTTTTATTGATTCCGGCTCCGCCGGATTGGGAATGGTCATGAGTGAGAAAAAAAACAGATTGACACGCGAAGAGCTGGCCAAGCAGGAGATGGATCAAACCACCGTCTCCCGGCCCTGCCGCGCTATGTTGGTTCTCCTCTTTGTGGTTCTGCTGCTGTCGGTTTCCGTCATTCAGGTTGCAGACGACATCGTTCAGCATGTTCACGGCATCCGGGAGGATGCCATCCCGGAATGTGTTCGGCTCCGCCCGTTATGGGAAGAGGCGCAGCAGACGTTCCACGGCTCGGAAGGATCTCTGTTTGCCCGCGCCGTGGAGGCCAATCGATCACTGCTCCGCGAAATGGAAGCGTACGAAACCCGGATACAAGACGACTCCTGGCTGACCGGATTGGTTTTGCCGCAGGCGCAGCGCTTCTTCACGCGGCGGTTCGGTTTGGGAAACGAAAAAGTCTACTGCGGGCAGGACGACGAACTCTTCTACCGGCCCGATGTCGATTTTGTAACCGGTCATGGATTTTTCGACCCGGCGCAAATGCACCGCCGCCGCCTCGCCAATACCGGCAGCCGCATCCCGCTCGAACCCGATCCGCTACCCGCCATTCGCCAATTCAACCGCGAGCTGAACGATCTCGGCATCCGGCTGATCCTTTTGCCCCTGCCAGCCAAACCCTCCATTCGAGCGAAAGGGTTATATGCCCGATATCCCGACGGAAGCCTGCCGCAGAATCCTTCGTACGATCCATTTCTCGCTCTGCTTCGCGATGAGGGCATTGAGGTCTTCGACTGTCGTCCCATTCTCTCCGGCATGGAAGACGAGAGCTTCTTGAAGCAGGATACCCACTGGACACCCGCCGCTGCCGAACGAACGGCGGAGGCACTGGCACAGAAGATTTTCGCCCTGAATCTGTTGCCGGAGAAGCCATCGATGGACTACATGCGCCGTGCCGTCGGCGCGGCCAACAAAGGGGACACCGCGGTGCTCCTTCGTCTGCCGCCGGGAACCAAACGCTACCGACTGGAGCGGGTGGAATTGCAGCAGGTGACGCAGAAAGACAACACCCTTTGGAAGAGCGAGCCGAAAGCCGACATCCTCTTGCTGGGCGATAGCTTTTCAAACATCTATTCGCTTCCGGCACTCAACTGGGGACTCTCTGCAGGCTTCGCCGAACAGCTTTCCTATCACCTTCAGCGTCCGTTGGATCGCATTTCGTTTAATGACAACGGATCGTACGCCACGCGCCGCGAACTCGCCCGTCGTTTGGCCATCGGAGAGAATCCGCTCCAAGGCAAAAAGATCCTCATCTGGGAGTTTGCCGCCCGAGAGTTCGCACAGGGCGATTGGAAAAAAATCTCCATTTTACCCTGACCCATTTGTCCCGAGCCTGTCGAGGGGGCCCGTGCGTTCGGGAATGGCGGCTTTCTCTTCGAGTTAAGCCGCACTACAGCGAGTAGGTGGCTCAAAAATGTAGTGCGTGTGACCCGTATCCGGGCACGCGCCTTTTCTAGTTTTGAGGGAGTTCTTTGACCCGCTGGATTCTGGCTTTCTGGAGCAGCTTCAGGAGCAGTCTAAAGAAATGGAACTGGAGAAGTCCGACCGGTCTGGAGAGCAGGTACGGGCCGGCGATTCGATCGGCGGATTGGTACCCTCGGTTTCCGGAGCGGTGCTCGTGATGGGTTTGGATGCATCGGGAGGGGTTTAGTACCCGGTAGCGTTTGGAAAAAAAGAGAAAGGCGAGGCGGTTTTCGCAGCCGGGAATCCCCATCGGGAACGTGCAGTCTTTAAGCGGTTCAGCTTGTCCGAAGAAGAGCCATGAGTCCTGTGCGTCGCCCTGATCCGCCTTGTATAGTTTTCCGTCTGCTTCCCGGCGTGTCAGGCTCAGCAGGTCGTACGGCCCCGGATTGAGCCACTTGATTTTCTGAAGGCTGTCATCGAACCAGATATCGTTATTGGAAAGCAGATTGAAGCCCTCTGGGTTCAGGTACTGGATGTAGGCGGAAAAGTCGGGGCGGCTGTGGATGGAAACAACCTGCACCTTTGGGTCTTTCAGAAGCTCTTGCCGGGGAAATCCCTCGTCGAGTACAACAACCTCCGAGATGTGCGGGTTGGCGATGTTGTTGCGCAGGCAGACGGCGATTTCATCAAGCCGTTCGCCTTCTTCCATCGAATACAGATTGATCAGAAGTCGGATTTTCTTTTTCATGTTCTTCTGGATTTGTTCGTGACAACGGACGAGCCCGAAGGGAGTTGGCCTCCGATCAAGAGATTGATCTCCTTCGGAGTTCATAAACCAGTAGGTTTAAAAGGTAACAGAAATAAAAAACGGGGCAAGCATGGGCTTGGCCAGATCAGGCTTTCCTGCAGTAGTTCGAGGAGTTTTTGAACCCATTTTTCTCGGATTTGACCGCGATCCATATCGTTTCCAATAGACCCAAGCCGCGTTGCAAAAGGATCCTAGGTAGCGAAAAGAGGCTTTCGATTTGCATCTCAAGGAATGTGCGTTTAGATTCATCCACAGAAACAGGGATATGCACTTGGCGTTACCGGGAGTTCAGAAAGCACTCATTCTCCAGTCAAGTCCCCAAACAATATCAGGAGATCGAATGAAAAAGTTGGTGATTGTAGAGTCCCCCGCAAAGGCGAAGACGATTAATAAATATCTCGGCGACGATTATATCGTTAAGGCCTCCATGGGTCATGTGCGCGATCTGCCGCCGAAAAAGCTCGGGGTCGATGTGAAGGCCGGGTTTAAGCCGGAATATGTCAACAGCACGGGCCGCGCCAAGACCATTACTGAGCTCAAGGCCGCCGCAAAAAAATGCGACCATGTCTTTCTCGCGCCCGACCCCGACCGCGAAGGGGAAGCCATCGCCTGGCATCTGCAGGAATTGCTGAAAGACATCATTCCGGAAGAAAACTTTAGCCGCGTCACCTATAACGAGATTACCAAGTCGGCGATTACTACGGCGTTTGCCAATCCAACCAAGATGGAGATGAACCGTGTGAACGCACAGCAGGCCCGGCGTGTTCTCGACCGTCTGGTCGGCTTCAAGGTCAGCCCGTTGCTCTGGCGTCAGATCAAAGGCGGTGTCAGCGCAGGTCGCGTGCAATCGGTCGCCCTGCGCCTCGTCTGTGAGCGCGAGCAGCTGATTAACGAGTTCACCCCCGAAGAGTATTGGGTGCTCGGTGCGACTGTGCGCAAACAGGTTGCTCCGCTCGACCCGTTCAGCGTCAAGCTTGCACAGATCAACGGCGAGAAAGCCGAAATCACCGGCGGTGAACAGGCCGAAAAAATCCGCGACGAGCTCGACGCGAGCAAGCTGCATGTTGCGCACATTATTGAGAAGACCGTCCAGCGCAGAGCGCGCGCGCCGTTTATCACGAGTACGATTCAGCAGGCGGCCTCCAGTTTTTGCGGGTTTTCTCCGTCACGCACCATGGGGATTGCACAGAAATTGTATGAAAACGGGCTGATCACCTACATGCGAACCGACTCGTTCAACATCGCCAAAAGTGCGCAGGACGAATGTCACGCATTTGTCACCGCCGAGTACGGCGCGGACTATCTCCCTGAAAAACCCAACTTCTACAAAAGCAAGAAAAGTGCTCAGGAAGCGCATGAAGCCATTCGCCCGACCGAAGTTTCCAAAACACCGCCCTCCATTGGCGGACTCGAAAAGGATGCAGCCAAACTCTATAAATTGATTTGGGAACGGTTCGTCGCCAGCCAAATGGTTCCTGCAAAAATC
The DNA here is from genome assembly GCA_030619095.1 of Verrucomicrobiota bacterium. Classification (GTDB taxonomy): domain Bacteria; phylum Verrucomicrobiota; class Kiritimatiellia; order Kiritimatiellales; family Tichowtungiaceae; genus Tichowtungia. The sequence continues at coordinate 7,106 of JAUXCB010000072.1, forward strand.
GCCCGCCGCACCGCCGAGATCGAAACCGATGGTGAGAACACTTATCTCTTTCGCGCCACCGCTTCCGAGGTGGTCTTCCCCGGCTACATGCGCGCCAGCGGGATCGAAAAAGCCACCGACAAAAAGAAACAGGGCGAAGAGGATGACGAAGGCAAGCTGCCCTCGCTGAGCGAGGGCGAAAACCTCGACTGCCTCGAATGGCTCGGCGAACAAAAATTCACCAAGCCGCCGCCGCGCTACTCCGAGCCATCGCTCATTAAGACGCTCGAAGAAAATGGCGTGGGTCGTCCGTCCACCTATGCACAGACGCTTGCGACCATCGAAAAGCGCGAATACGTGAATAAAGAAAAACGCTCGCTGGTTCCCACCGAAGCCGGACTGCGCGTAAACGAATTCC
>JAUXCB010000151.1 GCA_030619095.1 Verrucomicrobiota bacterium
CACGCCGGAGTTCCATAAAAACAAGATTTTCCAGCAAGCGTCCCCGGTCTGCGGAAAAAGTGAACGAGACCGCAGACCGCATCGCATTGTCGACCACATAAATTTTTTTGCCGCTTACATGCTGTTTTTTCAGAGAAAAATCGTAGCGACGAATTTCTGAAACCAGATAAGACTGTTCCAAATAACCGATATATTTCCGAACCGAGGTGGCACTGCTGAATCCCAGTACATTTTTCAGACGGTTATAGTTCATGCCAGAGGTGAAATTACTAAACAGATAGTGAGACAGATTCTGAAACCCTTTCACATCGCGAATACCGTGACGTGAAACAATGTCCCGAAAAAGAATATCCTCATAGGTCTGCTGCAACAGTTCGGGATTCCCGCATTGAAGAAACTCCGGAAAGCCCCCGCTTAGCAGATGTTCCTGAAACGCCCCGAAAAGCGCGGCCTTGCCCTTCGTTGTGCGGCTCCGGGGGTCAATCTCTTTTAGCGCAAGGAATTCACGAAAAGAAAACGGGAACAACTCCTGCCGAATGTGACGTCCGGTCAAACGGGTTCCGAGTTCCGCACTCAGCAACTGAGCATTGGACCCCGTCAAAACCACCTTATATCCATCATCATAAACACGGCGCACAAACCGCTCCCAACCCTCTACATTCTGAATCTCATCCAACAGCAATGTTCGAGTGTTTGAGCGTATTTGAAAACGCTGCAACAAATCATCAAAATCGTGAACCTCGAACCCGAAAAGGCGTTCGTCGTCAAAATTCAGATAGTGGAAATCATCCAACTGCTCTGCAAACTGACGCAACAGCGTCGATTTTCCGCAACGTCGAATCCCGCTGATCACCACCACTTGTCCATGAGAAGTCCAGCGCGAGAAATCAACCTCACGCGGAACGCCACACGACTTCGACAAAAACTGGTCGCGCTGATCCGCGATTAAATCTGAAAGCAATAGTTTGTTAATATCGACATTACTAATGTCTTTATTTGCAAAATACAAGCATTAGTAATGATTTATTTGTATATTTCAAAAATGACCTCCGCCGGAAAACCACCCCTTCAAAATATCCGTTCCGTAGGGTTTTCCGAGGCTTGCCTGTCCTGGGTCAAGGGCAGGGTCAAGGGGTCAGGTCTCAACATTCAATATTAATTCAACCTGAGTAATCCATTCCTTCATTTGGCCATCCGTTGCCAAGCGCTGTTCAAACCGTTTTTCCATGGCACTCACCGCTGCATAGTCCACGCCACCGGCAACCACCCCAATTTCAGCCAAGGTCATGCACGCATGCTTTCGCGCAAGGTAATATGAAGCGGCACGGCCCCAGTCACCACGAACATGCGCAAACTCTTCCCATTTCGAAGCCTTCACCCGCTCCACCGCAGCAACGATATCCTCCCAACAGCAGCAACGGTGTAAAATGCGGCGGCCTTCATACTCACGATCTTCCGGACAGTACATTCGAATCCGATCCACAAACGCGCCGCTTCCCAAGGCAACCCGATCCCTCAACTTTGAAAGGAATCCTTCATTCACGCCATTTGTCACTCGATATTCCGCCATGCGTCGATAGGCAGCCTGTGACTCAACCATCGAACCAATCACATCCATATCCAACCACTCAGGAACCTTCTGTTTATATCCGGCATAATAGGCATAGGAGCTCCACCGATACCCGCGCAACGCCTTTAGTCGTTCGGTCGCCACTTGCGGCGAAGGGTTCAACCCGCCCAACGCCTCCACCGCTTTCTCTTTTTTTCCAAGCCCCAATTCCTTTACCCGAACTGGATTCAAATGCACATACAGGCTCAGTTCCAGCAGCCAACTCTCATCCGAATCCACCAGAACAGCCTTAAACCGGCCTTGGAAAAGCGGGCCGCCCCGTCGATACTTCACGTTGAACCACATGCTATACGACACCTTCAACCACTGCACCGCCTTACTCAAATTCGCCTTGGGCGTACACACCAGCAGGTGGAAATGGTTATTCATCAAAACGTACCCATAAACAAAAAGGCGGAAGCGCCGCTGCGCCTCCGCCAATCGATCAAGGAAATGGATACGGTCTGCATCGTCCTTGAACAAATCGCACCGTTCCGTCCCGCGACTCATCACATGATACACGCCATCTGCAATATCAATCCGTATCGGTCTTGCCATACACACATATAATCAAAATCACCCGCCGCCGTCAATATTGAATATTGAGACCTGACCCCTCTCCACCGTGATTCGCGATCCAAACTCCCTCTTTATTTTCTATCCACCCATGCAAAACGTATCTCGGGCATCTCGCCTGCCCCGGTTTTAATGTCTAAAATAATCCGTGTCTATTCGCGTTCATCCGTGGTTAAATTCCCGCCCTTGAACAACAACGGGTTCTATTCCAATGAAAGAGACAAGAAACCAACTCAAAGAAGCCAAACGGATTGTCGTGAAAGTCGGTAGCCGGGTGCTGGTGGACGAAACCGGCCGGCCCGATCACGAACGCATTCATACGCTCGTCTCCGGAATCGCGGTCGCGCATGATGCGGGCCACGAAATGGCCCTCGTCTCCTCCGGCGCCATCGCTGCGGGAATCGAAGCGCTCGGTATGGAAACACGGCCCACCGCCCTGCCCGATCTACAGATGGCCGCCGCCGTCGGGCAGACCCGCCTGATGAGCCTCTACAGCGATCTGTTCGAACAAAGACATATTAAAACCGGGCAAATCCTGCTGACCGACGACCTGCTCAAGGTCGAAGAGCGCCGCACCAACGCGCAGAACACACTCAACAACCTGATTGCCCACCGTATTGTGCCCGTCATTAACGAGAACGACACCGTCGCCACCGAAGAGATCACCTTTGGTGACAACGACCTGCTCGCCGCGCTGGTTTCTATTCTGATCGAAGCCGACGCGCTGATTTTGCTGACCACCACCGATGGCCTGCGCAACGAAACCGGCGAACGCGTCTCATTTGTCGACGAAGTGTCCGAAGATGTCCTCGCACTCGACAAAGGCTCCAACGGTCACCTCTCGACCGGCGGCATGAAATCCAAACTTCTCGCCGCCGATGAAGCGGCTAAAGCCGGAGCCTCAGTCGTTATTGCGGATGGGCAATGCCCCGGCGTAATCCAAAAAATTCTCTCTGGAAAAGATATCGGAACCCTCATCACCTGCGGGTAGTTATTCGACATTGGTTATTGGTTATTGGGAAAAACAACATCAGGAAAGATTTTAGATCACGAATTTCCGCAAATTCACACGAATTGAAAAACTTAGATTCTTGATTCGCGAAAATTCGGGCGATTCGCGATCCAACCCATCCTGTTATCCTGTCTAAAAAAGGAAATTGAAATGAACCTGCATGAAGAAATGATTTTGATGGGCGAAAAGGCGGTTGCCGCCTCGCGCGAACTGGCGAAACTTTCGACCAAAAAGAAAAACGCGATCCTCGAAGCGATGGCTGACGAGCTGACCGCGCAAAAGGACGTTATTCAGGCCGCGAACGCCAAAGACCTCGCTGCCGGCAAAGAAGCCGGACTTTCCTCCGCGATGCTCGACCGCCTTGAATTGACCGATGCCCGCATCGAGGCAATGGTCAAAAGCCTGCTCGATGTCGCCGTACTCAAAGACCCTGTCGGAACAGAACTGAGTTGCTGGAACCGTCCCAACGGATTGCAGATCAAAAAAGTGCGCGTCCCCATTGGCGTCATCGCCATCATTTTCGAGTCGCGACCCAACGTGACCTCTGACGCGGCTTCGCTCTGCTTTAAAACCTCCAACGCCGTCATTCTGCGCGGCGGCAAAGAAGCTGTGCATTCCAATCAGGCGATCGCCAAAGCTCTCCGCGAAGGCGGTGCCAAAAAGAAACTACCCGCCGATGCCATTCAACTGGTTGAAACCACCGACCGCGATGCCGTGCGCGAGCTGGCCCAAATGACCGGCAAGGTGGATCTGATTATCCCCCGCGGTGGCGAAAGCCTCATCAAAGCCATCACCGAAATGGCCTGGGTGCCCGTTATCAAACATTACAAAGGCGTCTGCCACACTTACGTGGATGCCACGGCCGACATCGATATGGCGCTGGCGATCTGCGAAAACGCCAAAGTGCAGCGCCCCGGCGTCTGCAACGCCATGGAAACCCTGCTCGTTCACAAGGATATTGCCGATGCGTTCTTGCCGAAAATGATCGCCCGCTTCAAGGAGTGCGGCGTGGAACTGCGCGGCGACGAAACCGTTCAAAAATTCGACGTCGATGTCATCGCCGCAACCGAAGCCGACTGGCCGGAAGAGTATCTGGAGCTGATCCTCGCCATCCGCGTGGTCGACAGCGTCGATGCCGCCATCGAGCACATCAACACCTACGGATCGCACCACTCCGACGCCATCGTCACCGCCAATGCGGGAGCAGAAAAAGCCTTCCTCGCGCAGGTCGACTCCTCCTCCGTTTACGTGAACGCCTCGACCCGCTTCACCGACGGTGCGGAATTTGGGATGGGTGCGGAAATCGGCATCAGCACCGACAAGCTGCACGCCCGCGGACCCATGGGCCTCGAAGAACTGACGACCTACAAATACGTCATCGAAGGCACCGGCCAGATCCGCCCCTAAAGAGTTTTCTGGAACCGCGAAAGCACCCATTGATGAGAAAAAACATAAAAATAAGCAAACTTGATGCAGTCAAACGCCAACTCGAAACAGCCATTACTCTTTATTTTAACGGAAAA
>JAUXCB010000159.1 GCA_030619095.1 Verrucomicrobiota bacterium
AACGAGACCGCACAGTCACTCAAGGTCACTTCCGATGAATTCCTCGGCTACGCCCAACTCGTTGCCCACCTCCGATCATCCGGCATCACCCGGGCGGCCTTTCTCGGAGCCAATGCGGATAGCCATCGCCACCGGTGCGACTTCTTCACAAAAGCTGCCGAAGCACTTTCCGTTTCCGCGCACTTTAGTGACGACTTCGAACATCATTCCTTTGAAATTGGAAAAACCATTGCCTCGCAACTCCTTGCCCAAGGAGACCTCGATGCGCTCGTTTGCGCGAATGATCGCATTGCTATGGGGGCCATTCATGCGGCCAAAGAGGCGGGGGTCCTCATTCCCAAAGGGCTGAAAATCGTCGGGTACGACGACATTCCTGCCGCCGCTCAATTTCTTCCGCCGCTCACAACCATTCGCCAACCCATTGCCGCGATTGTTAAAGAAGTGTTTTACGCTCTCATCAGCGGGAACTGTCCCGGTGAAACACGGCAGTTAGCCCCCAAACTCATTATTCGCCAAACCACCTGATCCAACTCTTGCCGACCAGGGGTGGGCAAAACGAATTTGGGTGATAAATTCTGTTCGCAAATGACGGCAGGCATTACTTTGACGGGGCGTTCCAGCGGAAGGCGAGCAGGCAGAGGTCGTCGTTCAACTGGGCGTTTGCGCGGAAATCATTGACGGCGTCGACGAGAGCGTTGCATAGTTTCTCGGGATGGTTCTCCGGTTGCCGGTTGAGCGTCTCCTGCATCCGTTCCATGCCGAATTCTTCGTTCTCCCCATTGGGTTCTTCAAGAATTCCGTCGGTGTACATCAGGATCGCATCGCCGGGGTCGAGTTGCATCTGGAACGTTTTGTATTCAAAGTTTTCAACGACGGCCAAGGCGGGGCCGTTGACATGCTCAATCGCCTGAAGTGACTCGGCTTGGAGAGGGGTTTTGCTGTGGGTGATGAAGGGGGTCGTATGGCCGGCCGAGGCGCCGCGAAGGAGGCCGGTGTCCGTGTTGAGAATGAGGTAGGAGGCGGTTACAAAGATGAAGGCGTCCTGCGACTTAAAGACGGGGCGCAGCTGCCGGTTCATTTCGGAGAAAAAATCCCCCGGCGACAGGTTTCTTCGCATCGGGTCGCCGATCATGGTATGCACAATGGCGGTGATAAGCGCCGCCCGGACTCCGTGCCCCATCACATCGAAAATCAGCATGCCGGCTTCGGTGTCGTTCAGTTTATGAATTGCGCAGAGGTCGCCGCTGACCTGCGTACTGGCGATGTAACGATGGAAAAACTGTACGCATCTCCCGTCGGCGAACTCGGCGAAGGTGGGATAGAACTGGGGCAGGAAGGCTTGTTGCAGATTGGCCGCCATGTGCAGGTCGTCTTCCATCTGCTTGTTGATCTGCGCGAGTTTGCGGGCGTATTTTTCCAGTTTAAGCTCATTGAGCTTATGCTCCGTGATGTCGCGGGAAATACCGAAAGTGCCGATGATGGCTCCCTCCTCATCGCGCAACGGCATTTTTGTGGTGGAGACCCATGTCTCGCTGCCGTCCGGCCAGGTTTCCTTTTCCTCGATGCCATAGAGTGGCTTGTCGGTTTCAATAATCTTCTGCTCGTCCGCGTAAGCCTGCTCGGCATGTTCACGGGTGAAGACATCAAAGTCGGTTTTACCTATGATGACATCCCCCGGTTTCCACCCGTGTCTTTCAAAGCAGGCCTGATTGAGCAGGATGAACCGGGATTCCAGATCCTTAAAGTAGATCCTGTCCGTGATGTTATCCAGCAGCTGGTTCAGCAGGGTTGCACTTTTATATTTTTTATCGTCTAGCATAATGCGCTCGCTTCATAAGGAACTCTAGCGGTCTGGGAACAAAAAGCAATACCGGAACGATCCGATGATAATTCACTTTTTTCCGACGGAAGAACTGATACCTTGGGACGCATGTTTTATGAACGGGCACTTTGACGTATGAAACCGAAAATTTTGATACTTACCGGATACGGAGTGAACTGCGAAGCGGAGTCCGCGCGGGCGTGGGAGCTGGCGGGCGCGGAGCCGGTACAGGTGCATCTAAACGACCTGCTCGATAACCCGGCGCAGATGCGCGATTTTCAGGGCCTGATGTTTATCGGCGGCTTTTCCTACGGGGACCACATGACCAGCGGCCATGTCTTCGCTCTGCGCGTGAAGCATCACCTTCGTACAGAACTCCGGAAGTTTATCGACGACGAAAAAATCATCATGGGTGTCTGCAACGGCTTCCAGACGATGACCAAGATCGGGCTGCTGCCCGGGTTCAACGGCGAATACTTTGATCCCAAGGTCGCGCTGATGCAGAACGACTGCGGCACTTTCCAGAACTTCTGGGTGAACCTGAAGTTCGAGGCCGCCTCTCCCTGCATTTTCACGCGGGGGCTCGACACCATCCCGATGCCGATCCGCCACGGCGAGGGCAAAATTTTCACCACCGATGCGTCGGTGATCGAACAGATTGAAGCGCAGGGCTGCGCCGCAGTCCGCTATGCGGACGGCGATGGCAACCCAACCCAGGAGTTTCCGGCCAACCCGAACGGGTCGCTCAACGCGATCGCGGGGCTGTGCGACCCGACGGGCCGCATCTTCGGCATGATGCCGCACCCCGAGGCTTACCTCTTTGCCGAGAACCACCCCCACTGGGACAAACAGAAGCTCGACGGGACGCTTCCCGCCCGGGGGCTGGGGCTCAAACTTTTTGAAAACGGCGTGAAATTTCTCGCCAGCTAGTTTTATGAAAGTGCTGATGCGGCAGTTTGGTCTCGAGCTGCTTCTGTTATCGTTTCTGGCGGTTTTTTTTCATTTTTTTGGGAATGGTTCGGGAGATAGCGGATCTCTTTTCCTGTGGTGGAAGACGGGCTCTGACCCAATCATGCCGTGGGCCTTTGGGTTCTTGCTTCTACTGGTACTGTGGTTTTTTCATGATATGCCGTTGAGGGTGTTCCCCGCGTTTATTTCGATGCGGCGCTCCGGGGGGGCAACCTGTATTGTTGCGTGCGTGTTTCTTCTGACGGCGGTTGCCGGATATGTTTTCGGGTTTCCGGAGGTATCCAATATTGCGCTGTTTGGATTTGTCGGCGGCATCTTTCGCCTTCGCCTGGAAAGAGGGTTGTTGATTCTATTTTTTGGCGCGTGTTTTTCGCCGCAGTGGCTTTTTGGCTGGGTATCGCCATGGTTGCAGCAGGGATCGGCGGTTATATTGGAGATCCTGCTGTCTCTGTTCGGAATGGAGGTTCTCCGCGAGGGGACGTCGATTTTTTTGCCAATCGGCACCTCTGTCCACATTGCGGAGGAGTGCAGTGGAATTCGTGGCATGGAGCTGTTTTTTTGCCTCGCGGTTGTTTTATGTATTCCCGCAGCGGTGCGCTCCAGAGGTATTTGGCTGACGGTCGCTATGGTGATCGGGCTATCGATCCTAGCCAATTTGATGCGAATGTGTGTGGTTGCGGTCTGCGTGACCGTCTGGGGATGGGCGCTGTTTGCGCGGGCGCATGAGCAGATTGCCCCGCTGATCTCTTACATCACGTTTTCTATTTTGTATCTCTATCTTACAAAACAGATCTGGGATCGAACCCGGTGTCCCCCGCCGGAGGAGCTGGATGAACGCCATGCCCTGCTGCGGGGTCGGAGGGTCGTGTTCTGCTTTGTTACGGTGGCGATGATTGCGGCGGCGGGTCTGTGCTCCCGGATTGGCCGGGCGCACGGCGGCAGTGTGCCGGATTGGGTAGAGCGGAGCGGGGAGATCGAGGTGGTCGACGCCTGGCGGCGGGGCCCCGGCAGTTTTTGCAATGATCTGTATCGCCAATGCCTTGTTTCGTTCCCGGCCGTGATGACTGGGAGCGGAAACACGGAGACCTGCGCGTGCGGGGAGATGCTGGCCCGGCGCGACAGAACAGTTTGTCACGATCAAGAGGGGGCGCTTCGCAAGGTGCGATGGCACTATTCATCGTTATATCGTCCGGATGTCGGTGTGGCTCTGCTGGAGGGATGGTCTGCGGAAAGTCCGGCAAGCAACCCCGAGTGGTTCCTGAGAAATGAGCTGGGCGCTAAAATTCTTTCGAAGAAAGCCGTGGAGATTTCCGCTCTCGAAGAAAGGGGTGGCGCGATGACCCTTGTGCAATATGTGTTACCGGGCAGGTTGGGTCAAGGCGTTGCCGCGTATGGGTTCAGTGATGGGAGGGGCTTGTATGCCACACGCCTACAATACGGGAAGGCGGTCTGGACCCAACAGCTGAGACACCGGACGCTATCGCCGGACTATACGCTGTTTATACATATGCGGCATCCCGGCGGGAATGCCGCAACGACCGAGCTGCTACGGTTTATCCGTGCCTATCTTCCACAGCAACTGGGAGTTATTCCGGATCAAACTGCACCCGATAAAACTCCTGAGTCGACTCCGCTTGTACATAAATAAAGGACTCGTTATTGGACGTGTTGCCGGAGTAGGCCAGGTTGGTGATCACATAGTTTTCGTTCGGGGTGTCGGAATGAGCGACCTCCCGCCAGTCGGTATTGATCAGCGAGTCGGTGTGCTCCAGCTTG
>JAUXCB010000233.1 GCA_030619095.1 Verrucomicrobiota bacterium
GTCAGAACGCTATTTGATTTGAAATTGAAACACAAGTCGCCATCATTCGTTATTCACGCAAGCGGCGGCGTATCCATTGGTCGAGCGGCGGAATGGGTCTGTAGTATTCGCTGATACCGAAGGGCGCAAGTGTCAGTCCTATGAATTGATGTTTTTCCCTTTTCAAAAAAGGGATCAGACGTGACCTCTTTCTTCTTTCTTTCCTTTCTGTGACACCTTCTGTTCCATGCTGCGTCTACTTTTTTAAAAATTACTCGAAAGAAAATTGGTGCTGGGTGAGGTTCTGCTCATTCCGCATGATGATGAGTTGCTGCTGAAGCGTTTCGTTGATAGGAACTCCTTTTCCTTCGCGGTCGATCCCCGCGAGATACTCTTTTTCGCCACAGGTGTAGATGCGGTCGGCTCCGGGGGCTTTTTCTGAGGTGCGCAGGGCGCGTAGAATGTCGCCGGTTGTTTTTCGAAAGTCGGCAGGGTCACAGAAGCATTTTACGTCGACCGCAATGAAGAAGTGGCCTAGTTCGTAGGGTTTGAACTTTCCGTCCGCATCTTGATTGACCAACTGCTGCAGAAAGGCACCCTGTTGAAGTGCGGCGGAAAGGATTTCGGTGACGGTGGCAAACCCATAGCCTTTGTAGCCTCCGGTTTCTTCCCCGATACCGCCGATGGGAGCGAGGGCCGCTTCTCCATTCACGAGATCCTCTAGAATTTGATGGGAGTCGGTTTTGGTTTTTCCATCCCGACCGATGATCAGCCCGGCGGGGCAGTCGCGCCCTTCTCGGGCATACTGCTCGATCTTCCCGCGCTGAATGATGGAGGTGGCATAGTCATTGACGAAGTCAAAAGGCTCATCGGTTGGGAAGCCGAAAACAAGCGGGTTGGTACCGAGCATATTTTCAACCCCGAAGGTGGGGGCGATGGAGGGTCGGGCGTTGGTTCCGGTGATGCCAATCATATTTTCTCGACAAGCCATCAACGGGTAATAGCCAGCAATCCCGTAGTGGGTGGAGTTTCGCGCAACGACCATGCCCATGCCGTACTGCTTTGCTTTGTCGATGGCCATCTGCATGCACCGTTTGGCGATGACCATGCCCATGCCGTGGTGTCCATCGACTACGGCGGTGGAGAGATGATTTCTTACTATTTCAAAGTCGGTGACTGGCTGCTGTATTTTCTGGGTGAGGATCCGGTCGTAGTAGATTGTTTTTAAGCGACCGATGCCGTGGGAGTCGATTCCGCGGCGGTCGGAGGTGATCAGTACGTCCGCACAAATTTTGGCGTCCTCCTCAGGAACACCTATGGATTGAAAAACATCGATCATGAAGGCTTCGAGTTGTGCAAACGGGATCCTCGTTTCTTTTTTCATTTTTTTATCCTTTAACGACTGATTTTATTATTTTTTCAATGCGAGGAAGTCCGCTGTTGAGTCCATGTTTTTTTTCAATGAGTGCGCGGGCGTTCCGTGCGATGAGCACGCGCAGAGAGCGATCGGTCAGTAGCCATTCTATACTTCGGGTGAATAGTTCGGGGGTATCCGCTATGAGACAGTTTACTCCGGTTTGTGCTTCAATTCCAGCGACTCCCAGCGATGTTGAAACCACGGGAAGGCCGGAGGCCATTGCTTCGAGTACTTTGGTGCGCAAGCCGGAACCGAGCCGTACAGGGGAAACCATCACTTGGGCGCGATTTCGATAAGGACGAAGATCTTTCACCTTTCCGGTGATGACGATGCGCCGCTCCTTCGCTACCATTCGCTGAATCCGTGGACTGGGATCCGCACCGACAATATAAAATTTTATTTCCGGGTGCTGTTTGTTGAGTTTGGGCCAGATATGACGATGGAACCATTCGACGCTATCTTCGTTAGCTGGATCTCCTAAATAGCCGGTCATGAGAATGATCGGCTCTTTTGGAACCGGTGGATGTTCCTGTAGATACGCTATATCCACACCGGAGGAAGCGATCGAAATGGAAAGATCCGGTGCGTAGTACTGCATGGTAAAACGATCCTGAGGAGTTAGAACTAAAATTCGGTCTGCACTACGATACATTTTAAATTCGTATTTTTCCAATCCGCGAAGCTGTGGAAGGCTTTTGAGGTACAACCTCCATCTCACCTCTCCAAGCATGGAATATTTTTCATAGGAGGCAGCGACACAGCGGTGACAGGAAATAATTTTATGCACCGCAGGAAGGTACGGGTTTCTGTGTACATACTGTCCCATCTCAGAAAACTCTGCGATGACGACATCGTAGTTTCCTTTTTCAACCATCTCCCCAATGGTTTTTTCCATGGCTTTGGAATAGCTTTTCCAGAATACGGCCGGTCGGCTTACCGCTAGATAATCATGAAAAGCACGTACAAATATATTTCGCTTTGGATGCGGCAGGGTTTGGATTTCTTTTACGAGCGGATGAAGGGAGGTTTTTTGCTCCTCTGTTTCGTTGGTGACAAAGGTTAAAAGCCCTATATTGTGTCCAGATTCTGCCAGATAGCGTATGCGCTGATAGATGATTCGGTGTCCGCCGGCTACTTCGGCATGGGGGAGTTTATTGCAAAGAAACAATATCTTCATTGTGACACCCGCTTCAGGCGATCTCTTTCATAAGTTCCATAAATTCTTCCGGTGTGTAATCGCTCAATACCTGTCCGGAATCCTTGATGAATTGATCGATACGGCTACATAGCTTTTGTAATGCCTGATGGGATTCTCCAGATCCCATCAGCACCTGATAGTTCTCCGCCTGAGTGATCCGTATATGCTCATCCTGATGATCAAACCCGACTCCCAGTAATCCCACGATCCTGCCTTGTCCGGATTTTATCATTCTTTTATCTATTCCCTACTTGCACAAAACCTGAATCTCTGGCTTATTCCTTTTCCTTCTGCCCGATGGTGTAATGGTAGCACA
>JAUXCB010000186.1 GCA_030619095.1 Verrucomicrobiota bacterium
CGACTTCGGAACGCTCAGCGGCAATCCCGTTGCCGTCGCCGCCGGAATGAAAACGGTTGAGCTGCTCATGAAAGAAAATCCGTATCCGCGCTTGGCGGAATTCGGCGCGAAGGTGTCTGCGGGTCTTAACGTAGACGCGGGGTCTCAAAGACCCTCGACCCTTCGGGGCTCACCGCGTTGCCCAAATGAGAAGAAACGCGGTGGGGACACCGCGTCTACATTATTTACGACTGTCGATTTTCATGTGGCGCAGCTCGGCGGAATCTTTACGCCGTTTTTCGGAGTGGGGCCGATCCATAATTTAGTCGATGCAAAACGGTGCAATACCACCGCGCACGCCGCCTTTTTCCACGCCATGTTAGAGTGCGGGTTTTACCTGCCACCCTCGCAATTTGAGTGCGCTTTCATCAGTGCTGCCCATAGCGAGGAGGATGTCACTGCTTTTGTTACTGCCGCAAAGCAAGCCCTGTGCTGACCTACACATAAACTCACAATTCTGAGTTTATGTGTAATTTTAATTTGGAGTGTGTATGTTTCTCAAATACTGGAAATAGGATTACTTTGGCCCTGTTTTTTACGCCTTTTTGCCGCTAAGGTTTTTGAATTATGAGATTCAGTATCATCATTTTTTGTTTAATTGTTCTGCTTTTGCTGACCGGTGTGGTGCCGATCAGCGGAGCGAAGGATGCCTCCGCCGTCTACTATTCTCCGATGCTTATTTTGTTGCTCGCTTTGTTGAGTAGCTGTTCGATCGGGTGCTGCATCAAACGACGGTTCGGTCTGAAACAGCTGGGCTTCTATTTGGTTCACGTGGGGGCTGTCATCGTTTTGGCCGGTGCGTTCATTGGATATGTTGCCGGCACAAAGGGAACGCTTCAACTTTCGCTGATGCCGCAACAGCCGGTGGGTCAGTTGTTGACTCAAGAGGGAAAAACCCTTTCGTTTGGTTTTGAGGTGGCGGCGGAAAATTTCAGTGTCGAATTCTACCCGCCGAGCTATCAGCTTTTCCGCATGCTTCCGTCCGGGCAGGCGGCCCCCGGCCAAATGCCATTTGAGCGAGCCGGTGAGTTTAGCGCGGACCGTCTGGATCACTGGCGAATCGGGGAGACGGATGTCGCGGTTTCCAACCTTTGGAAAAACGGCGGGTGGGTGGAGCGCCATCGCCTTGAAGATGGATCGATTCTGTTTCGTGGACAGCGAACCCCGTCTCATTTTGGGGTCACTCTTCTGGTTGACGAAAAGAAACTGCCGATCAGCATCAATCATCCGGCGGGCCATAAGGGCTGGCGTTTTTATTTGGTGAGCTACGATCAGGTGGCGCAGCGCTTTGTTCAACTTTCCGCCCGCCGCGACCCCGGCCGTGGTGCGGTGATCGTCGGAATCTGGGTGCTGATTTCCGGAACATTTATTCTCTGTTTCCGCCGGGAGGGAGGCGCGGTATGAATGCGATTCTGATCCCCTTACTGATTGTTTCGGCTGCGGGCTATCTGGGTTCCGGCATTCTGTTTCTGCTGAAGAGAAGCCGCATTGCGCTCGGTGCAGCCCTGTTTGCATGGCTGGTAAATATCGCGGTAGTGGTGCTCAACGGCCTGATCGTTCACGACATTCCGCTCGGCAACATGTATCAGGTGCAGGGGGTGCTCAGCCTCTGCTTCCTGCCGCTCTTTGGCCTGCTGGCCGCCAGGGAAAAGCTCGGCTGGACCGGCATTTACTTCGCCTTCGCCTCCGCGCTGCCGATGATCGGTGCGATCTTTATGGACAAGCAGGCCGCCTGGAAACGGATGCCCGCATTGCAGTCCGGCTGGTTTGTGCCGCACGTGCTAGCCTATATGATCAGCTACGCGCTCTGCGCCGTCGCCTTTATTATGCTGATCCGGCTTTGGAGCCGCAAAACAGAGCGCACCGAATTTCGGCGAGCCATTTATCAGATTCTACGCACCGCCTTTCCCTTCATGACCTTTGGAATGCTTTCGGGTGCACTCTGGGCCGAAGAGGCGTGGGGGCAGTACTGGAGCTGGGATGCCAAAGAGGTTTGGTCGCTCATTACATGGGCTCTGTATCTGGTCTATTTCCACTGCCGAAAAAGCAGTTGGTCGCGCCATGCGGACATCGCCCATGCCCTGGCGTTCCTCGCGCTGCTCACCACCTTCTTTCTCGTCAACCTGCTTCCAAAGCTTGGAAGCCTGCTCCATTCTTATGCTTGATCGGATCTTGACTGATCCAATTAACGGGAGCTGAACAATGCAGGATCAGTTTTGACGGGTCCGAAGTGTCGGGCTCAATGAGATAGCCGGATGCTCAGGATCTAAATCTTGTTGATCATGTTTTCGAAAAACATCCTCATAATCCTGTTATCCGCTACCGTTCTGTTGAGGGGAGGCGTTCTTTATACGCTGAATCGAAAGCATTACCCAATGAGGGATGTGGCGATTCAGAGAGCCTGGCAGGGTTGACCTCGGAGCTTCTTGAATTCAATGCGGATTTGTGGAACCTTGTGCGCCTATGAAATATGAAGCTTGTATCGGTCTTGAAACGCATGTGATGCAGAAAACGCGGACAAAAATGTTCTGCGGCTGCAAACACGAGTACGGCGCGGCTCCGAACACCAATGTGTGCCCCGTCTGTCTCGGCTATCCCGGCGCGATGCCGGTGATGAACGAGCATGCCATTGAACTGATCTGCAAGGCGGGGCTTTTGCTCGGCTGCGAAATCAACAGCCACGCCAGCTGGGATCGTAAAAACTATTTTTACCCCGATATGGCCAAAAACTATCAGATCACCCAGGCCGACCAACCGCTCTGCTTCGGCGGGCAGGTTCCTGTTGAGGTGAACGGAGAGATGAAAATCTTTACGCTCGAACGGATTCATCAGGAGGAAAACGCCGCCAAGAACACGCACGTGTCCGGTGCCAGCCTGATCGACTACAACCGCGCTGGAACCGCGCTGATGGAAATAGTTTCCAACCCCTGCATGCACTCGGCCGACGATGCCTTCGCCTATATTCACACGCTGAAACAGATTATGGAGTATGGCGGCATTTCTGACTGCGATATGGAAAAGGGCCACATGCGCTCCGACGTCAACATCAGCGTCCGTCCGGTCGGGCAGTCAACGCTCGGCGAAAAGGTGGAAATCAAAAACATGAACTCCCCCAGCTTCATCGTTGAAGCTATCCACTACGAAATTGACCGGCAGATCGACCTGATTGAGAGCGGCGGCGATGTGGTGCAGGAGACGCGCGGCTACGATCCTGACCGTGGCGAAACCTTCACTCAGCGCACTAAAGAAAACGCGCACGACTACCGCTATTTCCCGGAGCCGGATCTGATGCCGGTCGAAGTGTCCGCCGAGCAGATTGCACAGTGGAAAAGCGAGCTTCCCGAACTGCCTGCCCAGCGGCGCGAGCGCTACGTCAGCGAGCTCGGCCTGCCCGAGTACGACGCTAAAGTCCTCACCGCCGACAAAATAATCTCCGACTTTTTCGACGAAACCTGCAAGCTTACGAAGCACTACAAGCTGATTTCCAATTATCTCATGGGCAAAGTCGCCAGTTTGCTTGCCGAAAAAGACAGGTCAATTTGTGAGAGCAAGTTGACAGAGGAAGCTCTCGCGCAGGTTGCTGAATTGGCAGGCGGAGCCATTAGCTCTACTGCCGCCAATGAACTGATCGAAATCCTCTTCACCGAAGGCGGCGACCCGAGAAAAATCGTGGAAGAAAAGGGAATGGCGCAGGTCAGCGACGACTCCGCGCTCGAAACCTGGGCCGACGAAGCCATCGCCGGGAATTCCAAAGCGGTCGAGGACTACAAATCTGGTAACGCCGCCTCCATCAACGCCCTTATGGGTTCCGTCATGAAAGCCAGCCGTGGCAAAGCCAATCCCCCCGCCGTCATCGCCATGCTCAAAAAGAAGCTGGATGGGTTAAGAGATTCCTCGCAGAGCCGCAGAGATCGAAG
>JAUXCB010000173.1 GCA_030619095.1 Verrucomicrobiota bacterium
ATCTTCGAGCGTTTCGCTCAATGCGCTGTTTTTTGTTTCGAGCAGTTCAAGCTTGCGTGCGATCTCCTTTTCACGGCCGATCACCCGGTCTTCGAGTTCAATGATGCTCTGCCGCTTCTTATCCAGACTGTGCTCGGCCTTTTCGCGCGCTTTGAGTACCTCTTCACGTGCCAGGACATTCGCTTCGTGTTCGATGGCGTCTGCTTTTTTACGTGCTTCGCTGAGGATGACTTCGCCGCGGTTGCTTGCTGCCACTGCATTGGTTCGCGTCAGATAGGCATGGAAGAAGAAGCCGAGCACGACGAAACCAACATTGACCACCATGTCCTGCATGCCGCTCCACCAGATTCCGATATTGTTCATGAGAGCACCTTCGTTTCAGAGTTTTTTTTTATAGAGGGAGCATAACCCTGAGAGGCTCTCTTGTCTAGTTTGTCGCAAAATGAAGAAACTCAGATTCTGTGACCAGCAGGTCGACACCGCAGTCGTGCGGCTCGGTGGGAACCTTTTCCAGGCATTGAAAATCGAAACAGATGCCCGCACGCACGGCGCGGTATTGCGGAAGCAGGCGGTCATAAAAACCGCCGCCGCGCCCAACCCGCTTTCCGGTGCGGTCAAAGGCGATCCCCGGCACGATGATCAGATCGAGTTTTTCGGGTGCAAAAGCCGGGGCGATCGGCTCGGGTATACCGAATTTTCCTTGCTGGAGATCTGGCGTGTATTCTGCCAGCCGGTAGCCGCCGGAGGCTTCATCGAACGCCGGAATGTAGAATTGTTTTTTCAAGGGGCTGAAAAGCGGGGTGATATCGACCTCATCGGGCAGAGGCATATAGACCCCAACCTGCTTTGCCTGCCGAAAAAATTCCAGCCTCTGGAGCGTCTTCACGATTTTCTTGCTCAAAACATCCAGGCTCCCGCCGGTTCTCTTTCGTGCGGAAATCTCTCTGCGCAGATCATCCTTCGTCATGTTTTCTTCCTCAGCGACTTCCAGAAGGCCAGCCGGTTGGCGATGGTTTCTTCGTAGCCCTGATCCGTCGGCTGATAATAGACCTTGTCGGTCGGCACATATTCCTGATCGACAAAATGGCCGTCGCCGTTATGGGCATATTTGTATTTTTGTATTCCTTTGTCCGGCTTCGGCCCACTCTGCAGATGTTTGGGGACGGGCAGGGTTCGACCGTTTTCAACATCGGTGAGCGCGGTATCGATCGCCAGATAGCTCGCGTTGCTCTTTGGAGCGCAGGCGAGATAGGTCGTGGCTTGTGCCAAAATAATTCGGGCCTCCGGCATGCCGACAAATTCGACCGACTGCATTGCCGAGGTTGCGAGTGTCAGCCCGCGCGGGTCGGCATTTCCAATGTCTTCTGAGGCGAGAATCACCATCCGTCGGGCGATGAATCGCGGATCCTCGCCCGCATAGATCATTTTAGCCAGCCAATAGATCGCGGCATCTGGATCAGAGCCTCGAACGCTCTTGATAAAGGCGGAAATGGTGTCGTAATGCTCGTCCTCATCGTGATCGTAGGAGACGGCTTTTTTTTGAACCGATTCCTCCATTTCAGCACGGGTCAAGTGGACGAACCCCTTCTCGGTGGGCGGTGTGGTGAGCGCAGCAATTTCCATTGCATTGAGCGCGCGCCGCGCATCGCCTTCGCAGACGCGGGCCAGATGCACAAGCGCATCCTCATCCGCTTGCACCAGTCCGTTGAGCCCTGCGGGATGCTCGATCGCACGCTGAAGGACGGCTTGGATTGCTGCTTCACTGAGGGGGTTGAGCTGAAAAATCTGCGAGCGGGAGTTGAGGGGTGTGTTGATAAAGAAGCAGGGGTTGTGGGTCGTTGCGCCGATCAGAATGATATCGCCGTTTTCGACATAAGGTAGAAGGACATCTTGCTGAGCTTTGTTGAAACGGTGAATTTCGTCGATAAAAAGGATCGTGTCTTGTCCCTGTATTTTTTTCCACCCGACAGCGGCTTTGAGCAGCTCGCGCAGAATGGCAACGTTCGCCAGCACGCCGCTGGTGCGCTCAAAGCGGCGATCCGTCGTCAGAGCAATCACCTCGGCGAGCGAGGTTTTTCCGCAACCGGGCGGGCCGTAGAGGATGATGCTCGACATGCGGTCGGCCTCAATCGCGCGTCGTAGAAGTTTTCCTTCGCCCAGAATATGCTCTTGCCCAAAAATCTCATTCAGCGTACGCGGACGCATCCGCGCCGCCAAGGGTGCTGTGCCTGCTTTCCTCGTGCCGCGCTCCGGTGTTTTCTCGAACAGTTCCATAGAGAGGATTTAAACATGGACGAGGAACAAAATCATGGATAATCCACCTGAGCTTTCAGTTCCATAGCCTAAGGGGCGAGACAAAAAAACCGCTTCAGCAAGAGCGAAAGCGGTTATAAAGAGTGGCCCAACCCGAAGAAGCGGTCTCCGAACCTTGTTTGACAAGGTGGGTGCCCTAGTGAACGACCGAACCATCGGTCGAGCCGTCCTGAGCTCCCTTTAATTATATGTTAACGGATCAGAGAACGTGCTTCTTATTACCGGGTGGGCTAAATTTTTAAAGAACAGATGGGGAGACGGATTCCTTATTCCCTCCTCACCTTTCATAGAGTATCAGAGGGGACTTTCGGGGTCAAGAATCCAATGGAAAAATGGGTGATTTTTATCAAGGGTATCGCGTGGTCAGAGGAGGCAAGGCAGACCGTTTTGTGGAGGGCATCAGCTGAAAAACAATTGTACGGCATCTATGATCTGGCTTTGCGCTCTTTGATGGCGCAGTAGAGAACGGGGACGATGAAGATGCTGATGAGAACGACGAGCATGCCGCCAAACGCCACGTCGAGCTGGCGGATCTTTTTTCATCCGTTAGGCCGGGAATCGTCTACGTCACGGCCTTCCCGGATCGAAGCCTCATGGCACGCTACTTGAGCGTTATTTTCTGGGAGACAGAAGTTTGGGTTGCCGACGCGCCCGATCATCTCATCCATTTCAACCGGTGTGATGGTCGAGTTCAAAGGGCAAATCCCTGATGATATGCAGGCGGATAAAGGTTCGGGGAAAACGCTAGGAAAAACGCCGACTCTCATCTTGGAAAGATTGCGAAAAACGCCGAACCAAACCATTTCAAGCCTTGCGGAAGAGATTTCAAAATCTGAAAGTGCGGTTCAGCGTGCCATGCTCAAATTGCAAGCGGAAGGACGCTTGGAGCGCGTCGGCGGACGTAAGGAAGGACGCTGGGAAGTTTTGGATGAGAGGAACCACGAATGAACGTGTCGTTCGAGATCGTCAGCAGGAATAGTACGCAACACGGGGTGTTTCGGATCAGACAGCGGATTCGACGGCGGAAATGAAAGATCCTCAACATGGACAATCCGGAGTCCGACTCCGAGTTATCCATGTTATTTTCTGGACGATGCTGGCACACTCTCAGGGTCAGCAATTTAATGCGAGTCGTCTGGCGTTGTCGTTGGGGGTTACAGACAAAACGGTGCGGCGTTGGCTGGATGTTCTAACGGATACGTTCATGGTGCGCCAGCTTCCGCCATGGCTTCCAAACATTGGAAAACGTGTGATAAAAACACCTAAAACCTATCTTTGCGATACGGGGGTGGTTCACCGGTTACTGGGAATTGATTCGTTGGATCAACTCTCATCCCACCCGGTTTGCGGTCATTCATGGGAAGGATTTGTGATACAGCAGATTGTGTCGCTGATGCCGTTCAGGACAGAGATGTACCATTATCGCACACGGAGCGGTGCCGAAATCGACCTGTTGCTGAAGTTGCCGGGGCGAGACCGGTTAACGGCAGTGGAGATCAAACGATCAATGGCTCCGAAGCCGGAGCGAGGATTCTGGAATGCACTGACAGATACAGAGTGCGACCGTGCATTCGTTGTCTATCCGGGTAATGAGGTCTGGCCGATTGCCGAGAACGTGAATACGCTACCCTTAATACAAATAGCGGATATTTTTAAATAACACATCGTTCTGAAAGATCGATTAGAAATGTTCTCAGCTTTGGAAGTGGATACCGCCACAGGCGGTAACGGGCGATTAGGTCGCCTTTGGCAGACACTGATTCTGAGCGAGTGGAAGGGTTTGTTTTCAATGCTTCCGGTTGAAAGTGTCGTTCGAGATCGTC
>JAUXCB010000017.1 GCA_030619095.1 Verrucomicrobiota bacterium
CCCTGTTAAAGAACTTGCTCCAATCAGGGTTAAGGGGTACCATATTATCCTTTAATCAACCCAGCCGGTTCATTCACTTATTACTGGAGCGGCACGGCATTCCCGATGACAAACTTACATACATCGATGTTAGAAACGAGCATATACTGAGTGAAATTTATAATACAATGAGCCGTCAGCTCGAAGAGCTGAGTCCTCTCAAAGACAACCACGTTCGCATGTATACCTGCGGGCCGACCGTCTACAACTATGCGCACATTGGAAACTACCGCGCCTACATGTTCGAGGATCTGCTCCGCCGGTGGATTCAGTACAAAGGCTTCGAAGTGACCCAAGTGCAAAACCTGACCGACGTGGATGACAAAACCATCTGCGGCGCCCGCGAAGCCGGCCGGCCCCTGCGCGACTACACGCAGACCTACAAAGACGCCTTCTTCGCCGACCTCAAGGTGCTGAATATTCAACCGGCAGAACACTACCCCGCCGCGACCGACTGCATCCCGGAAATGATCGCACTAATCGAAAAACTGTTCGAAAAGGGACTGGCTTATCAATCCGACGACGGCTCGGTCTACTACGCTATCGACAAGTTTCCCGACTACGGAAAACTCGCCCGCCTCGACCGCGAAGGCATGCGCTCCGGTGCCCGCGTCGATCAGGATGAATACGACAAAGATAACGCCGCCGACTTCGCCCTCTGGAAAGGAACCGTCGAAGCCGATGGCGATGTTTTCTGGGACTCCCCGTGGGGCAAAGGCCGCCCCGGCTGGCACATCGAGTGCTCCGCCATGAGCCAGAAATATCTGGGCCAACCCTTCGACCTGCACACCGGCGGCGTCGACAATATTTTCCCGCACCACGAAGATGAAATCGCCCAGAGCGAAGGTGCCAACGGCTGCATGTACTCCAAACAATGGATGCACTGCGCCCACCTGCAGGTCGAAGGTAAAAAAATGTCTAAGTCCGAAGGCAACTTTTTTACCCTGCGCGAGATCCTCGACAAAGGCTACACGGGCCGCGAAATCCGCTACGAACTCATCGGCACCCACTACCGCCGATCACTCAACTTCACCTTCGACTCGCTCAACGCCAACCGCGCCGCTCTCGCCCGCCTCGATGAATTCTATGCCAAACTTCAAGACGCCGTCGGTAAAACGAGTGGGGTCAGTACGAAGAATTTGACGAATCAAGATTCTCAAATTCACGGACTGACCCCCGAAGGATTGCCGACATGGGCCGTAAAAATGGAAGCGGACTTCTCTGCTGCACTCGATGACGACCTTAATATCGCCGGCGCACTCGGCGCGCTCTTCGACGGGGTCCATGAAGGAAACAAGCTCTTCCCGCTCAATTCAAAAACCGCGCAGGCGGTTTCCGCCCTTTGGAAAAAAATCGACACCGTCCTCGGCTTTCTCGATCCACCCAAAAAGGAGGTTCCGGCTGAACTCATCGAAATGGCCGACGCCCGCGCCACCGCCAAGGCCAACAAAGAGTGGGCCGAGGCCGACCGTCTGCGCGAGGCCATCGCCGCCGCCGGCTGGGTTGTTCAAGACACCCCCACCGGCCCGAAGCTGAAGAAGCGCTAGCTTGCAAACGCGGCTACGCATTTTTTAAACGCTCTAGCGGCGGATTGCTTTGGCGAATTCGCGGAGTTCGGGCGCGCGGAAAAGGAAGCTAGCCAGCAAGTAAACCCCGCCGCCGCCGAAGATGCTGACAAGGACAGAAAGAATCTGCTGCATTTTCCCAAGGCTCGGGAACAAGCCGTGAATCAGAAGGGCGACGACGGCCATGAGCAGCGCGGCGACGAACGAACGAGCGGCAGTGGCCCCCACCCTCGCCCACGCGAGCTTCCCAATTCGCCGTTGAAGGGTCCACGCCAAACAACTCATGCTAAACACGGACGAAAGAACCGTGGCAAAGGCGATCCCGGCATGCTTGACCGGCTGCGGAAGGGTCAGAATAAAGGTGATGTTGAGCATCAAATTAAGCCCAACGGCCCCTGCGCCGATTCGAACGGGTGTCTGGGTGTCCTGCTGGGCATAAAAGGCGGGAACAAACACTTTGGCGAGGCTGAAAACAATCAGGCCGGGCGCATAGCACTGGAGCGCAATCGCCGTCATCCAGGTTGAGGCGGGATCAAACTCTTTCCATTCAAAGATCATCTGCACGATGGGGTGTGCGAGAACGAGCAGGCCCACGGCGGCGGGGATCATGATGAAGAGCAAATGGCGCAGTCCGTCGCTGATGCCTCTGCGAATCTGTTCAGGATCCTTGCGGGCGGCGTGTCCGGAAAAGACAGGTAACAGCACGGTGCCGAGCGCGGTGGCAAAAATTCCGAGCGGAAAATAGATGAGCCGCTCGCTGAAGAAGAGCGCAGAGGGCGCTTCGGCGCTCACCCATATAGCGAGGAAACGGTCGATCATAACGTTGAGCTGGAGAACGGCCATCCCGAGTGCAGCGGGCCCCATGAGGCAGAGAATGCGTTTTACTTTGTCGTTTACCTCTCTTTTTTCATCTATTGAAAAGGCGGGCGAGATGCCGGACGTCCGCTTTTTTAATGGCCGCCAGCCGAAGTGCCGAAGGACTGGCCATTGAATGGCCCACTGCAAAAAGCCCGCCAGCAGGACGGCCCAGGCCACCGCGCGTATTTTTTCCTCCGGCGAGTTTCCCATGTTCGGAATCACAAACAAGAGCGTGGCGATCCAGAGAAGATTGAGTATGCAGGGGGCGAACGCGGAGATGGCAAAGTGATGGAACGAGTTGAGGATGCCCATGGAGACCGCCGCGAGACAAATGAAGATCATGTAGGGCATCATGATCTGAAGCAGGTCGAGTACGGCGGCTGTTTTGGCGTTAGCGACCGGGGCGAAGAGCGCACAGAGAATGACAACGGCGGTACTGAACGTCAGCACGACCGCCAGCAAAAAGAGGACCCGGTTGATGAGTAGCCAGGCGACATCATCCCCCTCTTTTTCGCGCGTTTCTACAAGCACCGGTACGAGAGCCGAGGAGAGAGCCCCTTCCCCGAACAGGCGGCGAAAGAGGTTGGGGATGGTGAAGGCCACGACAAAGGCGGACATGACGAGCGAGGTGCCGAAGAAGCCGGCCATCAACACGTCGCGCACGAGACCCAGCAGGCGGCTGAGGGCCGTAAACCCGCTGACGATCCCGGCTGATTTGATTATTTTTTTTGAGTCCATTACCCGCCCCGGCCCACGGCCACCCCTCGCAAGGAGGGGAACTGTCAGACCTCTGTCTTCTGTTCTCCGTCCTCTGAATCCCGGCCCAGTGCGATCCACTTCTTACGGGTCAGTGCCACGACAACCAGAACGGTTAGCGCCATCAACGGCCCGGCCCACGCCTTAGAAATCCATTCGCCGGTTCCGTAAAACCAGACCCTGTTCTGCTGATTTTTGGTGAGAAGCCGAAAGAGCATCATCACCCAGACCCATCCGGTGTGCAGACCGATTGCGAGATAGACGGATCGGGTCCAGTGGGAAAGCGTCGCCAGAACCAGCCCCATGCTGAACAGCGTGCAGATCTCCAGGAAGACCGTATCGCCCGCTCCGGCAAAGAGATTGCTGAACAGCAGAAATCCTGAATACCAGCCACGGGTGACCTCTGGATCCACCGGCTTCATAAAGTGAACGACCGCAAACAGCAGACTGCTGAGTACAATAGCGGGAATCGCTCCAAGACCCGTGCGCAGTGCATTCAAAATGAACCCTCGAAAAATGGTCTCTTCCAGCAGGCCGATCAGGAGTCCACCGATCAGAATTTTCAGAACCCCGGCCAGGATCTCCGCACCGGATCCGGTTGCATCCCATCGGTACACACCCATCAGCAGACCCACAGCGTAAACAACAAACATGCTGAATATCGCTGCGACCAAAGCCCCCCCGAGAAGCTTCATTCGATGCGGGCATCGAGGCCACCCAAAACTTTCCCGCGAGCGTACACCACTGAGACGATAGGCCAACGGCAGCAGGATCAACACAAAGATCAATACGAGCCGGGCCGTGACGCGGCGGAACGGTGCTGTAAAAACCGAGTCCGCGATATCCGCCCAAAACGCATGGGTTCCGGTCGCCTCGCACTCATGCACCCAGCGCATCACCTCCGGCACATGCTCTTGAATTCCTCCATAAACCCACGGGGAAAGCAGAGCGGCCAGCAGCGGGGCGGCAACAAAAATGAGAAGCAACGAACACAGGGGTTTCATTCGATCATTGATCATAAACTTTTCCAAGGTTTGGAACTCGCAACACCATCGCGACTTTCGTATTTTGAAGATTCGGGAGTTTAACCACGAATTTCGAAAATGGACATGGATAAAACATCTCAAATATGAACACCCACACAGATAAAAAACCGGGACGTCTTCTGGGCGGCGATGCGGCAGTTGTCGCCGCCTCCTACGAGGAGTTTAACAGCCTGCCAATCGATCTGAGCCTTCTGGATCAGCCGACCCACCCGCCGCAGGCACTGCAGAAGACCATTGCCAAGGCTGTCTCCGTCTCCGGATCGGGCACGTTCGCCGGGAAATCGACGACGAAAATCACGTTTGAGCCGACGGATCGGGAGGGCTGGTGGCTGGATCGCACGGATCTGCCGAACTCTTTGCCGATCCGTATAGCGATCGATAATGTGTGGACGACCGGATCGGTCGTCAGCAACATTGTACTGCGCGCCGGAGGCCCCCGCAATTATGTGCGTATGGTCGAACACATCATCGCCCTGCGCATGGGGATGGATATCGACAATCTGATGATCAAGATCGACTCGGGCGATCCGCCGCTGTTTGATCGCGGGAGTCTGGATCTGGTGGATGCACTGCAACAAGCGGGCCGGCATACCGTGGACCGCCCCGTGCGGCTGGTCACCGTGAAAGAACCGGTTACACTCGGCTGGGCCGGCGGACAGTTCCTGACACTCGCCCCGCATACCGGCACGGTGCCAACGCTGACCCTGGATGCGGCGGTAAACTTCCCCAATGCGATCGGCCAGCAGCGAATCGTCTTCCCGGTCAATTTTCAAAACCTGCAGACCGGTGCGGAGGCCCGGACGAATACGCCGTACGCCAAAATGCTCTACTGTAAAACGATCGGTAAAATTTTTGCGGATATCCGCAATCTGGGCTACACGGATGAAAACATCCTGATTGCCCGAAAAAACGCCTATCACAATCAGCCTCGCCTGATTCGAGACGGCAAATCCCTTGAGCCGGTATGGCATCGCGCCGTACTCGACCTGCTCGGGGCCATTTCGCTGATTCCTGACGCGCGCTTTGTCGGGGAGATCACCTCGTACAAGGCGGGACACCGCCTCGACTGCGACCTGATCACCGGACTCTATCTCCATCATCTTCTGACACCGGTTGGCCTCGAATGAATCCGATCCGGGAAAAAGCTGAATACTGGCTGACAAAAGGATACTTCTCGGGTCTCCGGTTTTGTCCAAAGCCGGTCATTTACGGAACATGCCGTGTTTTGGCGGCGCTGTTCTATCTGTTTGCGACCCAGCGCCGACGGATCACTCTGAACAACCTGACGATTGCATTTCCGGAGGTCCCCGCCAAAGAGCGCAAGCGAATTGCGCGCGCAGCCTATGACCACTTCGGACAGTTGCTGGCGGAATCCGCGATGATTCTGGCTGGAAAAATATCACAGTCCGACCTGGATGAAATGGTGGACGGCAGCGAAATGGAAAAACTGAGGGCACTGGAACAGAGAGCCTCCCGCGGCGTGCTCGCCATTACCGGCCATCTGGGAAACTTCGAGTTGCTGGCGCACTACACCGGCTCGCATGCTGAACGACAAAGCCACGTGGTTGCCCGCAAGGGAAGCAACCAGCTGATCGACGACCGAATCGTAACCCCCATGCGGGAATCTTTCGGGAATAAAGTCATCTATAAAAGCCGGGCTCTGCCTCAGATTGTCCGGGCGTTGAAAAAGAATGAACACATCGGCCTGCTGATTGATATTAAAACGAATGCCCGTCAGGGCGTTCCGGTGACCTTCTTTGGCAAACAGACGCTCGGGCTCACCTCCTCGGCCTTTCTCCAGATCAAACTCCATCCGCTCGTTGTGCCGATGACGATGGTGCGGATCGCTCCCCGAAAATACAAGCTGGTGATCAACGATCCCATCGAATGGAGCGACAACGGGGAACCGATCGAGAAGCAGATTGCGGAACTGACCCAGATTCATCAGCAGGCGCTCGAAAATCTGATCCGCCAAACTCCGGAGCAGTGGCTCTGGATGCACAACCGCTGGAAAAACCAATGAAAGCCCTGCTCTTAACGGACGGGAAACCCGGGCACGAAAACCAGTCGATCGCCCTTTGCCAACATCTCGGACTGGAAACTGAGACGGTAACGGTTTCGTATTCTCAAAAACCGGCCAAGGGGCTCTCCTATTTGCTTGATCGGCTCGGCATCCACACGGCCAACATCTTTCAGATGTCGCCCGAGGTCAAAAGTCGAAAGTCAAAAGTCAAAGGACATCCATCTTCGACCTTCGACGTGGTGGTGTCCACGGGTTCAACAACATTTTACCCGAATAAGGTGATCGCCCGGAAGCTGGGGATTCCCAATGTCGCCATTTTAAATCCAAAAGGCTACCGTCTGAATTTCAGCGCGGTTTTATGTCCGGCCTACGACCACCCGCCGAAAAGAGGGAATATCACGGAACTTCCCCTGAATCTCTGCGCAGCCGACGAGTCGTTCTTTACGAAAAAAGCCGAAGAATTTTTGCAGAAGCATCAGCCGGAAAGACCGGCGACCGGCTTTATCATCGGCGGATCCAATGCGGTCTCCACCCTGGATGCCGATGGACTGAAATCCCGATTGGACCAGGCTTTTGAACAGACCGAAGGCTGCGAGCGATGGGTGACCACCTCGCGCCGGACACCGAAAGAGGTTGAAGCCGTTATCGAGGCCCTGCCCTTTGACTACCGGTTGATCAACTCCAGCGATCCGTACAATCCGGTTCCCGCCTTCATTCAACTCTGCGACCGGCTGTTTGTCACCAGCGACTCCGCCTCAATGGTCAGTGAATGCGCCAGCTTTGGCTCGGCGAAGGTTGAAATTCTGATGAACCGCCAGCTCAAAACACCCAACAAGTTCGAGGAGCTGATCCAGGGGCTGGAAACTCGCGGAGCCGTGCACACCTTCGACGGGACGCTGGGCGATGCCGCCGCGAAGATCGACCTGAAGCCCCTGCTCGAAAACGCGCTGAAGAAGGTCATCGGTTAATTTTGAAACGGCGGCTTAAGCCGCTCTAGAAAATGCGCGTGCCCGAATACGGGTCACACGCACTACATCAGAAAAATGAGAAACAACCAAAAACACCCAGGTCGCCCTCCTCGAATTGTTCCGTTTCAGCATCACCCGATATACTTCATCACATTCAACACTCATAATCGCCAATGCCTGCTGAACCATGTTGAAACTCACCTGAGATTCTTAAAGTTTGCAGAACAAGCCGCATTGCGAGGTGCCGCCATCGGTCGCTATGTTCTGATGCCCGATCATATCCATTTTTTTCTGCGCTGTCATGAATCTCTGAAACTCGGGGATACCATCCGCCTGATGAAAAGATCCCTTTCTGCAACGATCAAAGGACCTGCCCCGCACTGGCAACCGGGTTTCTTTGACCACATCCTGCGGCACTCTGAAAGTTACAGCGGGAAATGGCACTACGTTGAACAAAATCCCGTCCGCGCCGGACTCGTGAAAAACTCTGAAGAGTGGCCGTTTCAAGGCGAGATCGTGGAGCTGAGAATCTAGCCGCGGCCTGCTCATTCAACCAAAAAGCGCGTGCCCGAATACGGGTCACACGCACTACAAATGAAAATCTAACTTTGTAGCGGCGGATTAACCCGAAGGGAAAGCCGCGCACCCTGGCGGGTCACACGCACTGCACATCATTCACCATTGTTGCGGAACTGGATATCATAAAGATATTTATACTTCCCGCCCGCCTGCAACAGTTCATCGTGCGAACCCTGCTCCACGATCCCTCCCTGATCGAGCACAACAATCGAGTCGGCATGGGCAATCGTTGACAGTCGGTGGGCAATGACAAATACGGTGCGGTCTTTCATCAGTTCATCGAGCGCACCCTGTACAAGACGCTCCGACTCGGTATCCAGCGCACTGGTCGCCTCGTCGAGAATCAAAATCGGAGGGTTTTTAAGCAGCGCACGGGCAATGGCCACCCGCTGGGCCATGCCGCCGGAAAGCAGAGAGCCGCGTTCGCCGATGACGGTATCGTAGCCGTCGTGAAGCTCCTCAATAAATTCATGTGCGTTGGCCCGCCGGGCCGCCTCTTTGATCTGTTCCAGAGAAGCGTCTTCGTTGCCGTAGGAAATGTTGTCCGCCACGCTGCGGTTGAACAAAATCGTCTCCTGCGTCACAATCCCGATCTGTTCGCGCAGAGAGTGAACCGTGTACTCGCGCAGGTCTCTCCCGTTCAGCTCGATCCTTCCGGAGGTGACATCGAAGAAGCGCGGGATCAGGTTCACCAGCGTGGTTTTCCCTGAACCGGAACTGCCCACAAAGGCAATACACTGCCCGGATTTAGTCTGCAGGTTGATTCCGGACAGCACCGGTTTTGTGTCGTACGAAAACGAAACATCCCTGAATTCCACACTCCGGACGGGGCCGGAAAACCGAACGGCATCAGGGGCATCATCGATGGTATTGGTGATATCGAGCACCTCGAAAATCCGATCCACGCCGGGCGCCGCCTTCTGGACGTGCATATAAATCTGGCTCAGTTTTTTGGCCGGCTTGTACATTTGGATCATCGCCGCAGCGAATGTGAGCAGCAGCGACAGCGACAAGTCGAACTTGAATGCATAAACCAGAACCATCGAGGCAGTCAGTGCGGAAAAGAAAATCATAAGCGGTTCGCTCAACGAGCGTGCACGCGACTGTTTGACCAGCATGGCAAAGACACGCCGGTTAAACAGATTAAAGCGCGAGATCTCGGCCGCCTCTGTTTGGAATGCCTTCACGACCTGTGCACCGGCAATGGTCTCCTGCACAACGGAGAGCATGTCGCCCAGCCCCTCCTGCCCCCGCTTGGAGGCCTTGCGGACTTTTCGCCCAAGCAGTGCAACCGGCAGAATGACCAGCGGAAAAACAAAAAATGCAATCAGAGAAAGCTTCCAGTTCAGATAGAACATGGCGCCCAGGCAACCGATCAGCGCAAACGGCTCCCGAATGATATCACCGACCACATTGGAAACCAGCTGGGTCAGCAGCGTGGTGTCGTTGGCAACCCGCGAGATGAGCTCTCCGGCCCGGCTTTGAGAGAAAAACTGCATCGGCAGCGCATGAATATGACTGAACAGCCGGCTGCGCAAATCAGCCACCACCCGGTTGCCGACCCACTCGACCAGATATTTCCCGCAGAAAAAGAGAAGCCCCTGCAGAAGCGCGAAAACCGGCAGGACGGCTGCTGTGAGCCAGATGCGCCTCATGCCGACATCGCCCACATCGCCCTGCACCTCATCCGGATTCGGCAGATCCGACAGACTGATCGTTTCGCCGGAGAGCAGACCAAGCCCCCAGTACAGCCCGATCACCAGCCCGAAAGTTGCCGCACCCTGCAAAATTCCGCAGATAATTCCACCCACCAGCCGCCAGCGGTAAACCCGAACAAACGGGGACAGACGTGTATAGATTTCAGAGGAAGCAGACTGCTTCTGTTCATTTAAATTCATGAGCAACAGTTTCCCTGAACTGTCTTTAAACGAAAAGGAAAAAGCATCCCCTGTTCGAACACGAGTTCCGGTCTCAAAACCCTTTCAACCGGCAACATATACCTGTTAACGTCTCCCGCATGCACATTGTTCAAGTATTACCGGAACTCAATCAGGGCGGCGTGGAACGAGGCACCGTGGAACTCAACCGCGAACTCGTTGCACGCGGTCATCAAAGCACGGTCATCTCGGCGGGAGGAACGCTCGTTGATCAAATCGGACAAGATGGCGGTCGACATATCCGGGTGGATGTCTGCAGTAAAAACCCGCTGACCGTCCCAAAAAGAGTTTCTGATCTCCGACGTCTGATCTCCGACCTCTCTCCTGATATTCTCCACGCCCGCAGCCGGGTTCCGGCATGGCTCTGCCATTTTGCAAACAAGCCGCTGAACATTCCGTTCGTCACCACAGTGCATGGATTCAACAGCGTCAGCAAATACAGCGAAATTATGACCACCGGGGAGCGCGTGATCTACGGCAGCACCGCCATCAAAGAGTACATCCTGAAAAACTATTCCATAGATGAATCCAAGCTGCGTTATGTCCCGCGCGGAATCGACATGGCTCACTTCGATCCCGAAGCCGTCGATGAGTCATTTATCCGTGAGTTTAAACAGCAACATGGCCTGGAGGGAAAAACGGTCCTCACCATGGTCGGACGAATTACGGAATGGAAGGGACATGACACGTTTATCCGGGCCCTGGCCGAGGTGCAGAAGACGCATCCTGAGGTCGTCGGGGTGGTGGCAGGAGGCATCTGGCACGACAAACAGGACTATTTTCAGACACTGGAAAAACTCGCCGCCGACCTTGGAGCGAACATTCGCTTTACCGGCTCGCAAACGCAAATACGGGAAGTCTACGCGCTCAGCGACCTGGTTGTATCCGCCGCCTCCACCAAAGCGGAAACCTTTGGCCGCACAGCGGCCGAAGCGCTGGCCATGAACACTCCCGTCATCGCCAGTGCGCACGGCGGCTCGCTCGACATCCTGATCGACGGCGAAAACGGACTGCTGTTTGAACCGGGCAACCACACGGAGCTGTCCGCCAAAATTGAACAGGCGCTGAACGTTCGCTTTAAGAACATGCGGGAGAATATCCAGCAGCATTTCAGCCTGCAGCACATGGTCGACACAGAGCTTGAAGTGTACAGGGAAGTTCTTCCTCCATCTGAAGTCCACTAATCGGAAAGAAGTCGGGTTGTGTGATGATGTGCTCGTCATAGACAGTTGGACGATCTATTCAGGCCCAGCCGACTATCGGAGAGCGGCCTGGCGATACAGATCTTCCATTAACGGCAGGACGGCATCCTCATGATAGGTGGTGCGATACAGATCCAGCGCCTTCGCGGCTCTGGCCGAAGCCTCCTCCGGACCCCGAACCGCTGTTTTCAGAGCCTTGGCGAGCGTATCAACCGATCCAATCTCCGCAAAGAAAGCCGTCTCGTCGGACAGCACCTGTACCGGCCCCTGCGAGCGGGTTGTCACGACGGGAACCCCGCGCGCCATCGCTTCGAGCATCACGATCCCGAACGGTTCGTCCCGTGACGGCAGAACGAACAGATCCGCCTGATCAAGCTCCTGCCGGACATCATCCATCCA
>JAUXCB010000247.1 GCA_030619095.1 Verrucomicrobiota bacterium
ACCCTGTCTGTCCGGCTGTACTATAGATGCCTGCAAGTTGAGGTTTTGCGGGATTTATGAGCTAAAGACAACGACCGCTTTGCATCAAAAAAACTCAACCCAGCTAATCAACTATCTACTACTCTCCAACCTTAATCATGGAAAGCTAATCAACCTACGCCCTTCATCTGTAGAGCACCGCTTTGTTTCCACGCAGTTGACAACAGATATTCGCCTCAACTTCTCTCTTGATGATACGCACTGGGACGAGAAAGACGAACAGAACAAACTTCTCAAGAAAACAATTTATGATCTATTGATAAACTGGGGTGCTTTTTTAGACATCAACCTCTACAAAGAAGCCCTTCATCATTTTTTAAGCGAGCAACCCCTCCAGCCCGTTGAGATTTATATGCATGGGCGTGTAATTGGGCACCAAAATATCTGCCTGCTTCAACCAGATGTCGGCCTCCATATTTCGTCATTAAAAAGAGCACTTCCCGCTTACAAAAAACACATCATGCGACTTTTCAACCACACTCACCTTCAAAAAATTCAATGGATCAATTTTGACCAAGCAAACGTCCAATTGATCACCCTGAAAAAATGATTTTGTCACCCATGATTTTGTCACCATGATTTGAAACCGTAAGGGGGACATCGCGTCTACAAGAAGAACCGGGCGGACAAAGAGAACTGTTCTGAGCAACGGGTTATAAAGCTTCGAGGCTGCTTTGAAGGTATTCCACCAAATGACGGGTTTTATCTTTATCTGCTTTGCGCATCGCGGAAATAAGATCGCGGACGGTAATCAGCCCCTTGATCTCATCACCAGCCAGAATCGGTAAATGCCGAATCCGTTTTTCCACCAGGGTATCCATGGCGAGATGAATGTCGTCGTCCGGCGATCCTGTAATCAGATCTTGCGTCATGACCTCTGAAACCAGCGTCGCATCAAAATCCGTCTTTACATAACACTGGCGGATCACATCGCGCTCACTAATGATCCCTGTCGTTGCTCCCTGCTCATTCGTCACGAGCAATGCCCCGACTTTTCGATCACACGCCTCTTTAATAAAATTCGTGAGGGTGTACGTGGTCGGTATGGAAAAAATCCTAGAGTCGCCCTTCGCATCAATAACGTTTTGAATCTTCATGTCACCGATATACATATTGAACGAGTTCACTCCCAGACAAATTTACGCTTCGCGTTCCGCGCGACCTTCTGTTAAAATCTCTTGATTCAAACTTTTGAAAAGGGCTGAGCAATGGCAAAAAAGATTGGTTTAGGTCGCGGGCTGGATGCCCTGATTCAGGAAAAAAAGGTGACGGCACCCGTCGTGAACGTTCCGGCACCCGACGGTAGCGGCATTACAAAAATTGCCACGGGGAAAATCAAACCCAATCCGATGCAGCCGCGCCGAACGTTTCGCGTCGAAGCGCTCAAAGAACTGACCGCCTCGATCAAAGAGCACGGTATCCTTCAGCCCCTGCTCGTCCGCAAGAAAGGCAAGCAGTTTGAAGTGATCGCCGGGGAGCGCCGCCTACGCGCCGCCACCGCCGCTAACCTGCCTGAAGTGCCGGTTATCCTTCTCGACATCGGCGATCAGGAAGCTCTCGAAATCGCACTGATTGAAAACCTCCAGCGCGATGACCTCAACTTGATGGAGGAAGCGGAGGGCTATCAAGAGCTAGCTGAAAAATTCGGCCTCACACAGGAAAAAATTGCCAAGCGCGTCGGCAAAGCCCGCGCGACAGTCGCCAATATGTTGCGCTTGCTCGACCTGCCCGGCTCCATCAAAAAAATGCTCGAAGGCGGACAGCTCTCTGCGGGGCACGGCAAAGTGCTGCTCGCCGTTGAAATCGACCTGGAAAAAGAATTTCTGGCCGCACGCTGTATTCGCGAAAATCTCTCTGTGCGCGCCCTTGAAAAAGTGGTCGAAAAATTGAAGCACCCGGTCAAAAAGCCGCGCGCGCAAAAAAGCGATCTTCCCCTCGACTACATCCGTCACCTATCCGACAAATTGCACCAGCATTTCGGCACGGCGGTGCACGTCAACTCCACCAAAACGCTGGCGAACGGGAAAAAGGTAAAAGGCTCCATCGAGATCGACTACTACAACAATGAAGACCTCACCCGCGTTCTCGAAATCCTCGGCATCGACTCCGACGATTTGTAACGTAGGACGTTGCGTTCAGCCTGTCCCTATACAAAGAGATATTTTACCGCCCGCTTCACTAGAGAAAGTCCAAGAGAGGCAGAGGAAAATATATGAAATACAACCCGAAAAAAGCACCCGAACCGGAACGGTGGAATGCCGCCGACGAAATAGAACGACTGATTGCCGTTGAACGCTCCCACAAGAAAAACATGCCCAGACTCCGTTTGCACGCGGCCATTCACATGGTTGTGGAAAATCAGGTGGCCTTAGGGGATGAAACACCTGTTCCGGAAACTCTGGATCGCCTTCAACAAGAAGGGCTGAATCGCCACGATGCCATTCATGCCATCGGCTCTGTTTTGGCTGAACATCTGCACGAGATAACAACCGATGGCGCAAACGGTGACGCGACCGAAAAATATTTCTTCCGCATCAAAGAACTGACCGCTAAAACGTGGCTTTCTCAAGCCGACTGAAAATAACATGAACAGACAAACTCCACATGGCTACCTGCTGAA
>JAUXCB010000150.1 GCA_030619095.1 Verrucomicrobiota bacterium
ATGGCGGGTTCCAAGATTACGCGCCAGCTCGTCGTTTTGTGTCAGCGGAAACACACATCCGGCGGCGGCGATGCGGTTTGCGCTGATAATTACGCCGCCATCGTGCAGTGGCGTCCCGGGATAAAACAGCGCGGTCAACAGCGCGGCGGTCACCTCGCTATTGAGCGGAGTCCCTGTATCCTGCAGGGCCTTGGTTCCCACGGCCCGCTCAATAGCGATCAGTGCGCCGATTTTACGCGAGGCCATCAACAGCACGGCATCGGAAATCGGGTCGGCCAATGCACGGCGGGCCGTAGACGCCATAAAGTTTCCCTGGCGGCCTATTCGCGCGAGCGCACGGCGGATCTCCGGCTGGAAGATCACAACCAGCGCCAGCGCCAGATAGACCATCAGCCTCTGTAGCAACCAGTTAAGAACCGGAAGGTTGATCACCTTCGTAACCACAATCAGCCCGACAAAAAGAATCACCACCCCGGTCAGAATGGCCGACCCGCGTGTCCCGCGGAAAAATTTCAGCAGGTAATAAAAAACAGTCGCGAGAATCAGAATCTCGATCAGCCCGGTTCCTCCGGGAATTTCAATGCGGTTCAGCCAGTTCATGAGGTCGTTCCTTGCGCGCGCAGTGTATCCACAAGCTTCATGGCATCGCAAGATTCCTTTACATCATGCACCCGCAAAAGTTGGGCACCGTGAATCACAGAGAAGACCGCCACGGCGAGCGATCCTGCCAATCGCTCATCCACCTCGCGCCCGAGCAGACGGCCGAACAAGCTTTTGCGACTCGCGCCGATCAGCACGGGGCGCCCCGCCGACAACAGGTCGGGAATCCCATTCAATAGTGCCAGGTTGTGCTCATCGCTCTTACCAAACCCGATTCCGGGGTCAAATACGATCTGTGCGGGTGCCACGCCTTGCGCAACGGCACGGGTCAGACGCTTTTCCAAAAAGAGGCGGACCTCAGAGACCGCATCACCGTACTGAGGGTTGTTTTGCATTGTTTCCGGCCTGCCCTGCATATGCATTAACACCAGACCCGCGCCGGTCTCGGTCGCGACTGAAGCCATATCGGGGTCACTCAGCGCGGAGATATCATTAATGATCTCCGCACCTGCGGCGACCGCGGCGCGGGCGACCGCCGCCTTGTGCGTATCGATTGAGATCAGGCAGTCGCTCTGCTCTCGAAATTTTTCAATGATTGGAACCGTGCGATCCACTTCTTCCGCCGCCGAAACCGGTTTCGCGCCCGGCCGCGTCGACTCGCCGCCGATATCAATGATGTCCGCCCCCTCTTCAACTAGCTGCAACGCACGCGCCACCGCACGTTCCATATCCAGAAATTTACCGCCATCCGAAAACGAATCGGGTGTCGCATTGAGAATCCCCATGATGAGCGTACGCTCCGCGCAGTTCACCTCGCGACCTCGGCAATTCCAGATCAACGGACGTTTTTCCATCATAGAGTGTGTTGCTCCGTTTCCGCCACGACAAAGGCCTGTCGGACCGAGTCTTTGTTCAACAGGATCAACGTCAACACGCCCAGTACCGTTCCAAATGGCGTAAACATGCACTCGACCCCTGCAACCACCATGCAAAACAGACGGTTTTTGCGCATCTTCAGTTTTTTCCCGACAAGGAGTATGCCGATGGCGGTCACCCAGCCCAGCAGGATGAAAACCGAACCCGTCATCACAAAGATCCACCCCAATGCGGGCGGGGGCGGTGTGGCACCTGCGGCGGGGTCGAATAACTTCCCTGAAACAATGGCCAGCCCCATAAAAACATGGATAAACGGTATGCAGGAAAAGAGTGCAACGAGTCCTCCAACGACATAATGAAACAGGGACAACAGATCGAGCTGCTTATTTTCTTCGGCGTTCATCTTCTCTCCTGGGGATTAATGCGGCGCAAGCTCCACCAACGGCCATACGGGAATATTTCTTACAAATCCATACACGATGAGCCCCATGAAACAGGCCCATGGCACCCATGGTTTGTCGGACCATTTGGGGCGCAGAAACAAAATTCCAATAACCGGTATAGAGAGAACCATCAACGGGTTCATCGCGATGGCCCCGGACAGATCCCCGTGAAAAAGAGAATGAAGTGCCCGAAGGGATCCACATCCCGGACAATGAAGCCCCGTTAAAACGTATAATGGACAACGGGGGAAAATAGCTGTTTTTAGAGGATCAAATAGATACAGAACCCCCCATGTCGCAGCCAAAACAGCTCCTGCGATCATGTAAAACAAACCCCGGCGTGAAACCCCCTTACTCAATACGAACTCCCAGCTGTATATGATCTCGTTCATTTTCATCTCCCGAACACGGAATTTAACTTTATAGTCCGCCCGGATCTCTCTCCGCGATGTTCTGGATCCGAAAAACTGTACAGGATTCCCTTGAAGATTAAAACCTTTCGTGGAAAGGTCCCCATCCTGAATGGCACCTTCTGTAATGAGTGCACCCCGCTGGTGGAGGTGCGACCCGCCCCCAAGCCGGGGGGCTTGGGGGGTTCTGTAGATCTCCTCTTTTCCAATCTAAATGATGAAATAATAGACCTTTTCAGGGGGTGCACCTTGCGGGCCTCCTGAAATGCGGCCGTTATCTCCACGTCCGGGGCAACATCCGCCGCGGCGAAAAAACGGGTCGGCTGCAGGAGCTCGCGGGTGTGTGGATAGTTCTTCAGGATGCGCTCCTTGATCCGCTTCATCGTCTGAAGTTCCACGCCGGTCGACGGTCGCTCCGCATCAATCAGGTAGAACGAGGTGACTTGTCGGCGTTGAACCAGCAGAAGCTGGAGCAGCTGGAACGTGGAATCCCAGCCCCCGGTCCACAGAAGGTTTGCTGCGGGTTCCTTTGAAACCGACTGCTTGACTACGATCCTATAGGGTTCCATCAAGCTTTAGCCCCTTCACGAAATCCTCAAAATCAAGGGCGGGTTCGTTTTTCCGTGCCTCAAACAGTGCGAGATCATTTGCATCTTCTGCAAGCTCATCACGCACTGCATCGTTGATTAAGTCAGAGACGGATCGAGATGTTTCTATCGATTGAAGGCGAAGAGCCTTATGTAGAGCGGGATCAAGATAGACTGTGGCTCTTTTGGTCAGTGGACTCATCGTTTGTACCTCCATTCAGACCCCTAATCCTAACATGATAAAGATGCGACTCATTTGCTTTCCTTGTGAACGTCTCGAATCAGCGTTCGGGTGCGGAGCAACCGATAAGCTGAATTCGCTTGTTCGAAGTTTTTTATGCTACTTCCAAACGGAGACTTCGACCTACCGCCTCCGCAAAGTTTTCCAATGTGGAGAGACGAATATCAGCCGCATGGTTTTCGATTCTGGAGATAGCAGACTTTTTTGTGTGCAATTTTTTCGCAACCTGCTCCTGTGTCAAACCCGCTTCTTGACGTGCCTGTTTCAGAAGAACGCCGATTTTGAACTGTTCGTACCCCTTGTCGAAACCGTTCGCAAACGTCGGACTTTTCTCTTTTCTCGTTTCAATATATTTATCTAGATCATCCATTCTTTTTCCTCCTGTTCAAATAATTCCGTTTACGTTTTTCCGCCAGTTTGATTTCTCGCAATGGAGTCTTTTGGGTTTTCTTCTGGAACGAATTGGTCAGCACGATCAGTTCCCTTCCAGAGAAGAACCCCAGAAGGCGAAATGTGTTTCGACCCACATCTGCTCGCACCTCCCAAATGTCATCCGTGTTGACAAGTTTCTTTAGATAGTTTGAAGGGATAGGCTCCAGATCCCTGATCAGCTTCAAAACCCAGGCAATTTTTATCATTTGCTTGTCTGAGAGCGTGTCTAAATGCTCCTGAACTGGGTTTCTTCCTGAGTCGGTCAGATAGAACGAAATTCTTTTCACGGCTAAAATGTTAACAAATAAGTGAACACGTTCAAGGAGATATCTTGATCATTTTTAGAGGCTTCCGGTTAACAATAGCAAAATGACCATAAATAGTGGCGCTCCAACCGCGAGAAGAGGTAAGCCAATAAAAAAAAAGGGCGCTCACGTTTCTGAATTGCTAATCTATAACCTCTGATAAAAGCCTAAATGTCAGTCCTATAATTTAATAACTCTCTGAAAAATTGATGCGCGATCATCTCTTACTTCTTATAAATATAGGTGAAATCTGCCATCTGCACCGCAACCGTCCAGCCCCACTTTATTAAATTATAGAACCGGCCTCTTTCCAGGCCCCTTTCCACACCGACTCCGTTAAACCCCTCCAACCAAAACCCGTCATCGCAAGTTTTCCGCAAACTCCGCTCGACAAAGTCGCTTCTGTTTTTCTAACGTACGGAAATTTCGTCCGGCGATTCGGGCGGAGAAATAAAAAAGGAGCCTTCATATGACCCTCATTAAAATACTTCTCGCGATCTTCCTGCCACCGGTAGCGGCCTTCATGCAGGTTGGACTGAGCGCCCATTTCTGGATCAATATCCTTCTCACCCTCTGCTTTGGCATTCCCGGCGTAATTCACGCCCTCTGGCTGGTGCTTTCCAAAAAAAGCTGATCTTCCCAACAGAAGATCCAACAGCCCGGCGCTTTTGCGCCGGGCTGTTTGTTTTTCAAGGGCCGGTGAGTTTGCCGGATTTTTCCGCCCGGTTAAAAAATATCCGGCGCGGAAGTGGTTGGGTTTCCAAGGGTTGGAAAAGCTCTGGCCCGTTTTTTCATCCTTTGAAAAAATTCAGTCTTTTTCCGGCGGCGC
>JAUXCB010000175.1 GCA_030619095.1 Verrucomicrobiota bacterium
GAACGTGGCGGATACCGACCTGCTGCTCAACCCGAATATCCTGCGCTCGGTAGCCCGGTGGGGCTTTCTAATTGTCGCCGGGGTTTTTGCGGCCTCGCTCTCCAGCGCACTCGGCGCACTGCTCGGCGCACCGCGCACGTTGCAGGCACTGGCAAACGACCGCATCCTGCCGCGCTTTATCGGGCGTGGTTTCGGCAAGGAGAAGACCGATCCGCGTATTGCCACCGTGCTGTCATTCGGTGTGGCGTTGGCGGCGGTGCTACTTGGAAATCTCAATATGATTGCGCCGATTCTATCCATGTTCTTTCTAACCTCCTACGGATTGCTGAACCTCTCGGCCGGGCTGGAGGGGTTGATCGAAAGCCCCTCGTGGCGACCCAGATTCAAGGTGCACTTCGGTATTTCACTGGCCGGAGCCGCCGGTTGCTTTGTCGTGATGCTGATGATTAACGTGGGCGCCACGCTCATCGCCATCCTAGTGGCTGCGCTGGTCTACACGCTGGTCAAGCGCCGCCGGTTGAATGCTCACTGGGGGGATATGCGCTACGGAATTTTGACCCTGCTGGCGCGTTTTGCCATCGAGCGTCTGAATAAGTTGAAGCCGGACGAGCGAACCTGGCAACCCAACATCCTGGCACTGAGCGGGTCGCCTGCTTCACGGTGGCACCTGGTTCAAATGGCTCATTCGCTCGCAATGCAAAGTAGCGCATTGACGGTGGCGAGCATTCTCCCAGTCGAAGACTGGTCGGCGGAAAAGGTAAAGAGCATGGAAGAGACGGTACGGGACTATCTGAATAAACGAGAGATTGATGCTCTGGTGAAAATCTTTCCCTCTCCCGACATGTTGACCGGTGCCAAAGCGTTGGTGCGCGCCTATGGCTACGGCCCGTTGACCCCCAACACCATTTTATTGGGCGACACGGAACGCCGATCTAGCTTCGAGGGGTTCGCGGAGTTGATTCAGCTGGTCTACCGAACCAACCGCAACCTGATTATGATTCGTGAGAGCGAGCATGAGGGTGCGAAAGAGGCGGATACCATTGATGTGTGGTGGGGCGGTAATGAGAGTAACATCGGGTTGATTCTGACTCTGGCCTATCAAATCCGAAAAAGCCCGGCCTGGAGAGAGTCAAAGCTTGTTGTGAAAATGATTGTTGAAACCGAGGAGGAGCGCGAGGCCGCCACCCTGCGGCTGACCACCTTCCTGGAAGAGCAGCGGATTCCTGCCGACGCTGAGATTTTGATCAAGCGTTTGCCGAGTGTTTTCGACATCATCCGGCAGTCGTCCGCTGATGCGGGGCTGGTCTTTATGGGCATGCGTCCGCCGGGAGAAGATGAATCGGTTGAGGCGTACAGTCGCTATTACAGCACGCTGATGGAGACCACCCGGGAAATGCCGCCGCTGGCACTGGTGCTTGCGGCCGAGTCGATTGAGTTCCGGAAGGTGATCGGGATGTCGCAGATGGAGTAGGAGTCTGTAATGCCTCCCTAGGGGCGACTCTGCCGGAGCCGGGAAAGAAGGGTTTCCATATCTTCAGGCAGGGACGCGGTAAAGGTCATTCGTTCTTTGGTGTCGGGGTGGGCGATGGAAAGCTTCGCGGCGTGGAGCATCTGGCGGTTGGCGCGAATCACACGGGCGGCACTCGTTCGGCCATAGAGGGTGTCGCCGACCACCGGGTGTTTCAGATGCGCCATGTGTACGCGAATCTGATGGGTTCGACCGGTTTCAATTCGTATGCGCAGTAATGCCGCGCCGTCAAAGGTCTCTGTGACCTCGTAATACGAAACCGCGTGGCGTCCGTTGCGGACTTCCGCCGCCATTTTCTTGCGATGAATCGGATGGCGACCCATATGTGTTTTGATCTGCCCGTGTTGGGCGGAGGGCACGCCGCGTACAATGGCCAGATATTCTTTTTCGGTTTCGCGCGCTTTGAACTGCCGTGCCAACTCATTCATTGCCGCCTCGGTTTTTGCAACGACCATCACGCCGGTTGTATCCTTGTCGAGCCGATGGACAATGCCGGGTCGCTTTTCGCCGCCGATGCCTTTGAGGTCGTTGCAGTGGTGGAGCAAGGCGTTGACCAGCGTGCCGGTTTCGTTTCCTGCTGCTGGATGCACCACCAGCCCGGCAGGCTTGTTGATTACAATCATGTGAGCATCTTCGTAGAGGATGTTGAGAGGGATATTTTCAGGCAGTACATCGGTGGAGACCGGCTCTGGGATGGTCCATTTTACCTGATCACCAGAGCGCAACTTAGTGTTGGGCTTCACTTGCTCGTTGTTGAGAGTGACCCAGCCGTCTTTGATTAACGCCTGCCAGCGCGCGCGTGAATGCTCCGGTTCCGTTTTCGCCAGCCACGCATCCAGTCGTTGCCCCGTTTCTTCTACATTTTTTTCAGACATCCGCCTTCCTCTCCTCGCTGCGCGTCGAAGAGTACGGCGCGACAAGTTGGAAGCTTTTTACCACGAACCCGGCCCTTCGCGCCAAGGTTTTCCAACGTTGGAAAAAATCTAGGCGGGAAATGCGGTTGACCCCGTTCGGGGCGGATGCGAATCTTCGGGTTTGTATCCGGAACCGAGGAGCGTATGGGATATGAGTGATTGGATTGGTCATGAATGCGGCATCGCCGCGATTCGTCTGTTGAAGCCGTTCGACTATTACGTCGAGAAATACGGCTCGCCGTTTTTTGCAATCAACCGGCTCTACCTGTTGATGGAAAAGCAGCATAATCGGGGGCAGGATGGTGCCGGTGCGGTCGTCATCAAACTGGATACCGAACCGGGGAAACCATTTATCTTCCGCTCTCGTTCGGCGGAACAGGATCCCATTTCTCAGGTTCATCAGCATATGCTCAGCTCACTGGTTGAATCGCAGGCCGCAAACCCCGAGGTGGCGAACGACCCGGTCTGGCTGAAGAAGCACGCCAAGTTTGCCGGCGAATTGCTGCTGGGCCATTTGCGCTACGGAACCCGTGGACAGGGCGGCATCTCCTACTGTCATCCCTTCTTGCGCCAGAGCAACTGGAAAAACCGTAATCTGGTGCTGGCCGGTAATTTTAATCTGACCAATAACGACCAACTTTTTGAGACGCTTGTCGAACTCGGACAGCATCCGCGCAGCGAAAAAGACACCGTGATGGTACTCGAGAAGATCGGCCACTTTCTCGATGAGGAAAACGATCGCCTGTTCCGAACGTTCCGTAAGGAGGGGCTCTCCCGGTCGGATATTTCGTGCAAAATCGGAGAGCATCTTGATCTGCTTTCCGTACTGAAGCGTTCCGTCAAAAACTTTGATGGTGGCTATACGATGGCGGGCCTCATCGGGAATGGCGA
The DNA here is from genome assembly GCA_030619095.1 of Verrucomicrobiota bacterium. GTDB lineage: Bacteria > Verrucomicrobiota > Kiritimatiellia > Kiritimatiellales > Tichowtungiaceae > Tichowtungia. The sequence continues at coordinate 3,334 of JAUXCB010000175.1, forward strand.
CCTGTTTGTGCTGCGTGATGCCGGCGGCATCCGCCCCGGTTTCTTTTATCAGGACGACGAGTTTGTCGTCGTGGCTTCCGAGCGGCCAGCGATTCAGACCGCCTTTAATGTGCCGATCGATTCCCTGCAGGAGATTCAGCCCGGACACGCACTGATTGTTCGCAAAAACGGCGAGGTGCTTCACGAGCCGATTTCGGAGGTGACGAAGGTCACGCCATGCTCATTTGAGCGCATCTATTTTTCGCGTGGAACGGATCGGGACATTTATAAAGAACGCAAGCAGTTGGGACGCCAGCTCACCGAGCCGGTGCTCAAAGCCGTTGATTATGAGCTGGACCACACCGTCTTTTCCTACATTCCTAATACGGCGGAAACCGCATTTATGGGGTTGATCGAAGGGGTGCGGGCCTATGTCTCTGACCGGGCGAAGCATCATATTCTCAGAGAGCGAAACCTCTCCCCGGAACGGATATCAGAACTGATCGACTATCAGCCGCGTACCGAGAAGATCATGACAAAAGATGCCAAATTACGCACGTTTATCACCTCCGATGCAGACCGGACAGAGCTGGTTTCTATGGTATATGACACCACCTATGGCGTGGTAAAGCCTGAAGATACGCTGGTTGTTCTCGACGATTCAATTGTGCGCGGAACAACTCTGCGCGAGAGTATTTTGCGGATTCTCGACCGTCTGCATCCGAAAAAGATCGTGATCGTCTCTTCGGCTCCGGAAATCCGCTATCCAGACTGCTACGGAATCGATATGTCCAAGC
>JAUXCB010000144.1 GCA_030619095.1 Verrucomicrobiota bacterium
GCCCTGCTTTGCTGGCTCCTCGCCATTCCCTTCGCCATGCTGGGCGCCGCGCCACTGGCCGTCACCCTCATAATTCTCTCCTATATCAACATGGTTCTCTGCCTCTTCAACCTGCTTCCGTCCTTTCCCATGGACGGCGGACGCATCTTCCGCGCGTGGCTCTCTCCGCGAATCGGGCGGCTGAAGGCTACGGTGCTGGCCGTGCGGATCGGACGGATCATGGCCGTCGCATTTGGAATTTACGGACTGCTCAATGGGCAGTTCATTTTGATCCTAATCGCCATTTTCATCTATCAGGCGGCGGGTGCAGAGTATCGTGCGGTCTATGCACAACACCGGAGCGAGGAATGGTTCACGATGGAACAGCAGGCGGATATCCATGTAAGCCCCCCGCCCTACGCGCAGAAAACGCCGGCGTTCTGGAAGCAGTGGCAAAAGAAAACAGAGGCGTTTTTCAACGACCTGTTTAAAAACTGGCATTAGACTTCCGGTTGCGTATACCGGAAAAAGCGATCCCAGAGAATCAGCAGAGTCAAAATCAACAGGCTAGTGGACAGCATGATGATCCAAAATTTTCGATTAAACTCTGGTTTCCGCATCAAGTGCTGAAAACGCCTGCGTCCGGAGTTTCGGCGACGGCGGCGATTTGTTTTGGAAACATCCTTTGCAACCGTCTCGTCGAATGATGCGGGGGAACGGGGACGGCGACTCGACACCGGCTGATGGTCCTCCCGTTTCGGGATCGGCCGGTCATTGTTCTGGTAAATATCAGTTGAAGGCATAAATAGGATTCCTCGCTGGTCACCCAACGTAACGAATCGCGGGCGAGGCAACAATTATAAATCGCAGGCAAAGAGGGAGGCGACTTTAAAGAGCAGATCAAGGTCACGCCTGCATTTGGCAGATTACGCAACGATTTTTGTTAAAGGAGTCGGATGCAAGGAGGATTCTCAACCGATTTTTTGCACCATTTGCTCAATGACACCCCGGCGGCTTTCCACCACCTGTTGAGCCGCGGCTCCGAGCCGGTCGCGGGCGTTTCGGTCGGAAAGCAATTCACAGAGGGCTTTTTCTACCCCTTGGAGATCAGCAACCTGTCGAATGGCATCCGCAAAAAGGAAATCCTCCATTACGGAGGGGAAATTTTCCATATTGGGGCCAACGATAATCGGTTTGCCGAACAGGGCCGGCTCGATGGGATTCTGCCCGCCGTGCTCAAAAAGGCTTTTGCCGACGAATACCAGATCGGAGGCGGCATAGAAGCTCATCAGCTCGCCGGTGGTATCGACCATCAGGATGTCCGGACACTCCGGCGGGGCGGCATCGGCACTGCGCAGAACAAAGGAAAGGCCCTGCCCTTTGATCACGGAAACCACTTCGCCGCGCCGTTCGGCATGACGCGGAACAAGCACAAGGAACAGGTCGGGGAACTCGGCTTTCAGGTTCTTATAGATTTTACAGAGGGCCTCCTCCTCTCCGGGCCATGTGGAGCCGCCGAGAAGAATTTTCGCCCCTTCCGGAACGCCGACTTGCCGCAGCACGGCCTGCGCGACGCCGGCGGAATCCCCGGCGGGCGGCGCCAGATCATATTTTGCGGTACTCAATGTGTGTACCGCTTCGGGCCGCGCACCCATCGCAATGATCCGTTCGGCATCCCGCCGTCCCTGCACGCAGACGGGATCGATCATCTCCAGCAACTTGCGGGTCAGAGGACGGAGTTTCATATAGCCTTTGAAGGAAGAATCGGAAATCCGCCCGTTGATCAGCGAAACCGGAATACCGCGCCGATGAGCCTGGCGGACCAGATTCGGCCAGAATTCACACTCCACCAAAATCAGCTTGAGCGGGTTAATGATATCCAGAGCGCGTTTCATCACCCATGGCATGTCGACCGGGAAGTAGATCAGCACATCGTGCGCGGCGAGCCGCGTCTTCCCAATGGCATGAGCTGTCGAGGTGGTGGTGCTCAACACGAAGCGGGCATTCGGGGTCCGGTTGCGATAGGCGTCGATAAAGCGAAGCGCAATGTTGATTTCACCGACGCTGACGGCGTGGATCCAGATGCGACGGGCTTCGGTCAAATGCGCGGTCGTTCCGTGCCCGTAAAAACCGAGCCGCTGCTCAAAGTGGCGGCGATAGCCTCCGCGACGCGCCATGCGCGAGATGAACTTCGGGAGCATCAGCAAAAAGGCGACGGGGAAAAGTAAGTTATAGAGAAACCAAAGCATGGGAAATTTAAGATTGAAGATTTACGATTGATGATTTCAAAAACGGGGGAACTTGACTCCCGAATATCTACACTCACACCTATTTTGACCAGTTCAATCGTCAATCAGCAATCAGAAATCCGAACTTCTATGCGCGCGGATGGGCCTCCTCATAGACACGCTTGAGCTTTTCGATGGAAACGTGGGTGTAGATTTGTGTGGTCGAAAGGCTGGCATGACCGAGCAGTTCATCTGCAATCAATCTTCAAAATCCGAGTCCGTTTTTTTTAGCAACCGCTTCATCTCTTTCAACCGATCCATAACCCGCAGGTTTGGCAGTGGTGCTTTCAAATCCAGTGTGCGCATCAGTGTCGCTTCTTCCGCCAACGCATCCTCTAACGCCTTAATCAACGGGCTTCCCTCCGCCATGCGGTAACCGCGAATATTCGCCAAATCTTTCTCATTCAAGTCATCCGCAGACACATTTTTTTTGATGCTGATATCACGCATCACGCAATAAGTGAAGTTCGTCTCAGGCGGCCTGATCAGAGGATGGAGAGGCGGTCTTTCAAAGGTGTCCTTATACGTTGTGAAACGGATATCGGTCAATCGGTTTGTGTTGGTACCGCTTATAAACTCCAAACTATCGCTCAGGAAGCACTGCATTCCTCTGAACCCCAGCCGGAATTCTGCCTCATCCAACTCGACCAACCCCAGTGCCATTTGGGTAATGTTCTCATCTTTAGAACAAACAACTCTGGGATGTTCTCGCGGACCAAATGCAGGCGTGTTCTTAAGAGCAACCCGTATGCGATCTGTTTCAAAGTGCCCATCCAAATACCGAGTTACCTGAGCATCAACCACCCAAATGGAATGTGTTAATAGCAAGATGTATGCATTCGCATAAGGTTCGGGCTCCCAGTAGTCTGTACCGTGTCCACCGAGCCCCACACACCCTTTTTCCCTGTCAAACCTGTACCTATTCATCTCATGCAGGAAATTATGGACTATATACGGCTCGGAAAATGCATAGTAATGAAGCACCTCAACCTTAACAACGGCATCCAGCCCGTGCAAAGTATGACGATTATTTTTATCATAGATCAAATGATCTTCAACCCCCGCGACTACCGTCCCTGCGAGACAGAACAAACCAACAAAAACCCATCTTAGTTTTTTCATAAGCCTACCTTAATCAAGTTCCCCAGTCTGATATGCACAAGTCGGCCATATTTCATTAGAAATGTCATAAGCATTTCCCTCGGCCCACTCTATTATCGCAGCCTTAGTCGGAGGCGTCCACTCTTCTGTTTTAAGACGAGAATACTCTAAAAACTCTATTGACGTATCATAACGGTCACTACATAGCCCTGCTAAATGTGCCGCTCCATATACCGCCGCTGGACTCTCTTCTCCTCCCGTAAAATCAGAAATATGCTGCGCCTCGTGCTGAGGTATTTTCCCGTTTCCATCTTTATCTTCACCTTCAACAAACGGACTATTATCCGGTACTTTGTACGTCGTTTCAGGCGCGGATGTCGTCCACCCTGATGAATGAAAAATCCAATTTATAGGATTCACTGGATCAGGCTCCGCCTTGTAATCCGGAGAACTGTTAAACGATGTCGTGGCTCCTTTTAAGGGCAACGTCACATAAACCTTTTTTGAGAGCGTCGTCCCACCACAAGTGGCTTTGACATATTGATCTCCGTCCTTAGGAAACCAATAAAATGTAACATCCACCCCCGTATCAGTAACTTCCACATCTGAGTCTTTTAAAATCTCCTCCGGGGAATCAACAGGTATCACGCTCCACTCCGAAACCTCTACATCCGCTGGAATAATACGATATGACCCTGATCCTCCCTCAGAAACCAAGATATCCCCTTCCATTTTCACAACCGTCACTTCAACCTCATCAGCACACTCCTGTTCAGAAACGGTATATGTGCAGGTCACGGATTGGTCACCTTCGTTGCTACTGGGAGTTTCCAGAGCCACCACAACCGCACTGCTCGAGTAATGTCCAGAAATGATAGCAAGCCCGCCTGAGCAAGACCATTCATAGTCCCCGCCGAAAGGGCTGGCCGTACATTTATATGTACTCGACTCACCCACTTCGATACAACCCGCCCCTGACACAGTAACTGAAATTCCATTTGGACAGTTTACTTGCGCTTCGCTACGCATCGCCCCGGTCATCAGAAATAAAAACACCATCAATAGACTAAGAGCCTCAAGCCTGTATTTCATTTGTATCTCCACATTGTTTCTTCGCCGCGTATTTCTGAGACTAACAGCGGAAACAGTAAATTATAAAGGAACCGAAGCATGATTTGGAAATTAGAAATTTGATATTCGAATATCTACACTCGCGGCTCTTTTGACCAGTCCAATCGTCAATCTAAAATCGAAAATCGTCAATTCTTACGCCCGCGGGTGGGCCTCCTCATAGACGCGCTTGAGTTTTTCGATCGAAACATGGGTGTAGATTTGGGTTGTTGAAAGACTGGCATGACCGAGCAGTTCCTGCACACTGCGCAGGTCGGCACCGTTATCAAGCAGATGCGTGGCGAAACTATGTCGCAGGCCGTGAGGCGAGATGGTGGGTTTGAGCCCGCAATAA
>JAUXCB010000045.1 GCA_030619095.1 Verrucomicrobiota bacterium
AAACAGCCTTCTTTTTGGCAGGGGCTTTTTTAGCGACACCCTTTTTAGCGGGAGCTTTCTTGGAAACAGCCTTCTTTTTGGCAGGGGATTTTTTAGCAACTTTCTTCTTCGAAACCTTCTTTGTAGCCATTCTGTCAGCCCCTTCCCGTTATGAACCCTGCACGGGTTCTCTAAAAAAATGAGGGGAGCTTTTATCACGACACCTCGAGAGTGTCAACCGGCATCCTTCCCCTTCTTTTTTATCGATGAGATGACATTACGGGATTACTTTCCAAAATTTGGAATGATGATCGTCTGGCCGGCTTTGAGGTCATTTTCATTTTTCATTTTGTCCATGTTGGCGGCGTAGATCTCTTTCCAGCGGCGGCCATCGCCAGAGACGATTTTGGCGATGCGTGTGAGGGTGTCGCCGGGCTGCACCGTATAGGTGGTGGTAGCCGGTGCAGGAATCTGGATCCGCTCGATCGATTTTGCGTTCACGGGCGTCGGATGGCGTTTCGCAGTTTTTTGTGCGACGGATGGCTGCGGAGCGATAGGAGGCTTGACCGACGGGTCTGCCTTGGCTTGGCGGGCCCCCGCGGGCGGTTCGGTGATGAGGGTTTTTGTTTTGGTGACGGCGGGACCCGTTCCGCCCTGCCGCTTAAGCTGTGCGCGCAGCAGGTTGTTCTCGCGCGTCAGTCGGACCAATTCTTCGGAAACTCCTCCAGTGGATTGTCCGATTTCCGCAACAAATGAAATCCGGGCCTGGCCAATCCAACCGAGGAGGAGCTGACGCTTTTCGCTGGTTGGTCGTTTTTCGAGATAGCACTCGTAGTGATAGATGGCGCGGACGTAGTTTTTCTTCTGTTGGTGATAAATGAGGGCCAGCTCCAGGTTGGGTCGTGCGAGATTCGCGTTGCGGGTCAGTGCGGATTCAAACTGCCGAATGGCTTCGCCCCAGTGTTTCAACTGCGCCTGCTCCAGTCCTTTTTGAACCTGCGGGTTTCTTTCGTCGGCGGCATCGCGCCGGGCACTGCTGTCGCAGCCGGAAATCAGCAGACAGCAAGTTATGGCACTGAAGAAGAGGGAAATCCTTTTTTTGCAACCAGTCGTCATTTTTTTAAACCCACCCCGGCCTGCGGCCACCCCTCCATAGGAGGGGACATTGATTTTACGTCTATTCGCGTTCATTCGCGGTTAAAAAAATAGTTTGAAAAATTTCAGAATGCCTTGACCCCACGGAACGCGGTGGGAGATGCCGCTCTCTTTTCCCTCGAAGGTGTGCAGGCTGTCGATGTACCACTCATAGTTGCGGATCAGCGCCTGTTTGTTGGAGAACTTTGGATGAAAATTCAGTTTTTGCTCAATTTTTTCGGTCGAGACAAAGGAATCCTCGCAGGCGGTTTCATAGACCCATTTGTACAGCGGGGAGAGTTTGAAAAACTCGAGAATGCGCAGGAACCCAATCAGCGGCTTGGCCGGCGTGCCGATCACCTTTTTGCCGAAGCCCGCTTTGTCGAGAACCGCTTGGTAATCCTCTTTCATGGTGGTGAAATCCGTTGCGCCGACATTGAAGATGTCGTTGACGATCTCCTTGTCTTGGGTCAGGCAGAGGAAGATCGCCTCGCACAGGTCTTCAACATCGAGCAACTGGTAGCGGTTTTTTCCGCTGCCGATCATCGGGAAGTTTTTGCCGTCCTTGGCCCAGTCGTAGAAGAGGGCGAAGACGCCGAGACGCTCCGGACCGATAAACGATTTTGGACGGATGATCGGAACGCACATGCCTTTTTCACGGTATTTCAGGCAGACATTTTCCGCCTCAATTTTCGCAATGCCGTAGGGGCCGACGCCGATCAGCGGGTCGTCTTCCACCAGCGGGTGGTGGTCGGGGATGCCGTAGACGGCGGTGGAGGAGATATGCACGAAGCGCTCGACCTTCTGGCGCTCGGCCTCTTCCATCAGACGGCGTGTGCCCTCAATGTCGGTGGAAAAGATCTCCTCTTTCGTATAGAGGGGAAGGGCGGCGGCGGTGTGAACCACCCAGTCGACACCCTCCATCGTTTTGCGGACATCCTCCGGATTTCGGATGTCGCCGACCACAGCTTGGATCTGGTCGCGTTCTGGATAATCAAACTCCACTAAATCGAGCACGGTGATCTCTGTAATCCCCTGTTTGAGCAGGTGGCGGATCAGATTAATACCCAGAAACCCACTACCTCCGGTAACCAAAACTTTCTTATCCATAGAGATCTCCTTATCTGAAAAGAGTGTTAGTTTGATGGATCGGCTCATTTTCTACAATTTAAAAATAAAACACCTCAACATCCCGCTTTCGGATTTAATTTTTGTTTCGTACCTCTAGAGGTACGAGAAGACGGGTTTTGTTTGTAAGAAACTTGAATAAATCACCTTTAATAACCCAGGCTTTTTCTATAGTTTCGAACCTCTAGATGTACGAAAAGTAAAGGGATAGTTTGTGAGCAAACTTCAACCTACGTTGTGGCGAACTTGTCGAGTGATTGCGAGTAAGACGAGGCTTCAGCTTTTGTGGCTGTTGTTCCAGAAGGCAGGGCTTTGTGTTTCCGATCTTGCCGGGGAGGTGGGAATTTCCTGTCATAATGCAAGTACTCAGTTGCGAACGCTGAGCGCAAGAGGGTTGATCACCCCGCAGCGAACGAAGCTAAAGGTTTTTTACTTCCCAGAGGTGAATGAGGATGTGGAACATGCGGAGGTGTTGTTGAGCGCGTTGCATCAGTGTGCGAAAGATGAGGTGCCGCTTGAGAGTGTGATCCGGCAGGCGACAGCATTCACACATCTGCGGCGGATTTTTTTGGTACAGGTGCTAGATGAATCCCCTCGGTCGTTTGTTGCTTTACAGGAGAGGACGGGAATTTCCGCATCTGCGCTTTCCAAGCACTTGAATAAGCTGGAGTCGCGGCATTTTATTAAACGTGTGCGGGGTGAATATCAGCTGTGTCAGCCGAAAAATTCGTTTGGGCGCGTGTTGCTGAAGGTGGCACGCTCATGAAAACACTTCGACAGATGGGCGAACACGCCGCCATCGCCGCGCTGACTGCAAACCTGAAAGCCGTCGGCGACGACTGCGCCGTCTTGCCACAACCCGGCTCCGAGTACGATCTGGTTCTCACCTCCGATCCGCTCATTCAGAACGTCCACTTCACCGCCGGAGCCACACCGGAGCAGATTGCGAACAAAGCGGTGGCTCGGGTGCTGAGTGATTTTGCGGCGATGGGTGCCGAGCCGCAGTATCTCCTCATCAATCTCGTTGCTCCGCCGGATCAGAACGTTCGCCTCTTGGAAAAAATTTATTCCGAGTTTTCCAGCCTTTTTGGAAAGTTCGGTGTCGAGATTGTCGGCGGCGACCTCGCGCAGGGGCTGGTTCTTGAGCTGCACGTGTTCGGTGTCGGTCGCGTGCCGAAAGGCACTGCGTTATTGCGGTCCGGTGCAAAGCCCGGCAACCTGATTTATGTCACCGGCCCGCTCGGCGGCGCCCAGAAAAGCGGGAAACACCTAACCTTCGAGCCGCGTTTGGAATGGGGGAACGCCCTGCGCGAGTCTGGAGCTGTCACCTCCATGATGGATATCAGCGATGGCCTCGCCACCGATCTGCGCCATATTTTGAAAGCCTCCGGCGTGGGTGCGGAACTCGACAGCCATGCGATCCCTTTGAACGGAACGCTGGACGAGGCATTGTTCGACGGCGAGGACTTTGAACTGCTCTTCACCGCTCCCCCAGACGCGGTTTTCCAAGGATTGGAAGAAAAGCAAGCCGCCATTCAATGGCTTCCAAGCATTGGAAAAGTGACTGCGAATTTGAACGCGCTTTTGCTCGACGGCGAGCCGCTGGACGGCAAAGCCTTTGAGCACTTCAAAAATTAAACGCTTGTCCGGTTAAGAGGGCGCGGATATATTTCCGAACTTCTTTGGGGCGGTAGCTCAATCGGTAGAGCGCCACGTTCGCAACGTGGAGGTCGGGAGTTCGATCCTCCTCCGCTCCACCATTTTTTTTAACCATTATTTATGGTTGATCTTTTATCCGTCTGCCCCCATTTTCCGCCCGCCCCAAAAGAAGAAGGAATATTGGAATAGCGGATTGATGGAAGAATGGGGCGATAACATTGTTTCGATGATACGAAGTTTTTGGGTTGTGTCATTCAGCAGATCCATCCATCCAGCATTCCATGATTCCAATATTCCATTGTTCCAGGGGTTTACATATGAAATTCACCGATATGGGGCTCTGCCCCGAACTTCTCGCCGGCATAGAAAAGCTCGGCTTCGAAACACCGACACCCGTTCAGGGCGAAGTGATTCCTTTCCTTCTCGAAAACGATCAGGATGTGGTCGCGCTCGCGCAGACCGGCACCGGAAAGACCGCCGCGTTCGGTCTGCCGATTCTCGAACAGCTCGAATTCGATCAGGTTGCACCGCAGGCGCTGGTTCTATGTCCGACCCGCGAGCTGTGTATGCAGATTGCGCGTGACCTGCAGAACTTTGCCTCCCAAATGCCGAAGGTTAACGTGCTGGCGGTCTATGGCGGTTCCGACATCCGCCGTCAGCTCGATGCGTTGAGCCGCGGCGTACACATTGTCGTCGCCACTCCCGGACGGATGCTCGACATCCTGCGCCGCAAGCGTGCCGATTTCTCCTCTATCGAGCGCGTCGTGCTCGATGAGGCCGACGAAATGCTCAATATGGGTTTCGAGGAAGAGTTGAAGGGGATTCTTTCTGATGTGCCCGATAGGGCTCAGACCCTTCTCTTTTCGGCAACGATGCCCAAAGAGGTGGCCCGAATTGCTAAAAACTATATGGAAGATCCGCACGAGATCACTGTGGGTTCGCGCAACGCCGGGGCTGAAAACGTCAACCACGAATACTACGTGGTGCATGCTAAAGACCGCTACCGCGCTTTGCGCCGCATCGTGGACGCGTACCCTCGCATGTATGGAATCGTTTTCTGCCGCACACGGATGGAAACCCAGCAGGTGGCTGACCATCTTCGTAAAGACGGGTATAACGCCGAACCGCTTCACGGGGATCTGTCCCAGCCGCAGCGCGACAGCGTCATGAAAAAATTCCGCGAACGGCACCTGCACATTCTCGTGGCCACCGATGTCGCCGCGCGCGGTCTCGACGTCAACGACCTGACGCACATCATTAACTATCAAATGCCCGATGACCTCAGTGCCTACACCCACCGCAGCGGCCGCACGGGGCGCGCCGGGAAAGAAGGTATTTCCGTTTCCATTATTCACATGCGCGAGCACTTCAAAATCAACCGGCTCCAAAAGTCGCTCGGTAAAAAGTTTACTCAACAGCTCGTTCCGACCGGCGAAGAAATTGCCCGCATTCGCCTGATGGCGATGGCTGAGCGTGTACGCGACTGGGAATCCGGCCCCGGCTTAATCGACAATCATCTCGAAGAGCTCAACACTCTGCTCGCGGATCTTTCCAAAGAGGAGCTCATCAAACGTTTCGCCTCCATCGACCTACACCGTATGCTTTTGTTCTATCGCGATGCGCCCGATCTCAACGAACAACCCGCTCGGCGTCAGAACGCTTCCCGCGAACCCAATCGGTATGCGGACGGCCCTCGCCCGTCCGCTCGCGAAAAGAGAGAAAACCACGAGCCACGAAAAATGACCCAAGGCATGGTCGAGCTCTGCATGAACGTCGGCAAGCTCAACGGGCTGACTCCCAAAAGGCTGATGGCCATGGTGAATGTCGCCGACCGCGAAAGCAGCATCGATATCGGCCGCATCAACATCGTCAAAATGCAGGCCTACTTCGAGGTGCCGCGCTCCGAAGCGCAGGGCGTCATCGACAGCTTTGCAAAAAGCCACGTTGACTGCGAAGGCCGACCGGTCAGCGTCGCCATGGCCGGCAACACCCGGTTGAATCCCGAAAAGTCAAGCGGGCACAAGCGCAAAGGCCCGGTCGCAGGCGCATTGTCAAAGCCGCCTCGGAAAAAGAATCGCAAATCCAAAGGCAACCGCAAATTCCACGACTAGAGCCGCTGCACCCGTTTTCGGCAAAGAACAACCTGCAAGGTAGGCGGCTCCAGATAATATTTTGCAGTAGCAAAATAAGAGCAGGAAAAGTCTGAGCTGGAAAAAATGTAGATGCGGTGTCCCCACCGCATTCAATCCGGCAAAGAAGAAAACGCGGGGGGGACACCGCGTCTATGCTCAATACACCAGTGACGTTGAATATATCGTAATGCGATATATCACTTAGTGATATATGAGGCGCAGCGGTTGGACAGGAGAGTTTTTGAGAGTGGCAGCCTTCGCGGGCGTTATAGCCCGGGCCTGCCGCTGTACAGAGGCAACCGCCTTCGCTCAGCTTCGGCGCGTCAGGGGATGCCTCTGCCACATTTTCCAAGCATTGGACGCAATTGCATTGCGGCGTGTTGAGCTTTTCCAAGGGGTGGAAGGGGTTAAGCGACAGGGGTGATCTTTTTCATCAAATCTGAGGAAATGAAACGCCCTAGCTCAACGGGAACAGCATTTCCGATTTGTCGCATGGCTTCCGACCATGCTCCGGTAATGGTGTAGTCGTCTGGAAAGGTTTGAATTCTCTTGGCTTCCAGAACGGTGAAGTATCGGACGCTTCCGTCAGCATTTCGAAGCATATTTTCTCCGCCGGGAACGCCGTGGCCGCCAGCTTTGATTGTTTTTGAAGGGGCATCAATATAGCTGCCTGTGTGTCCGGGATAGGTTTTTGCCCCGCTTTTGAAAATATGATCAGGATAACGGCTTGAAGAATAGGATTCGCCGGGGTTTGGGAGGTCACCGATTGCATCCCGAACCGTACGCCAGGGTTTTGCTTCGGGCTCAAAAAAACCATACCGATTTTTAAGTCGGGTGATGCGTGATCTCAGCAGGGGAGGTGGCTGTTCCCGTTTAGCTTTAGGAACTCGATGTCTTTCCCAATAAGATTCGTCCACAAATTTATTCCAAAGCAAGGAATCCTGAGTATGTGTTGGAGAAGGGAAGTTCCAACCCACATCCAGATCGCGTCTGATTCCAACCATTACAACCCGCTCGCGTTTTTGAGGAATTCCGAAATCGGCGGCATTCAAAAGCCGGTAAACTACGTTGTAACCCAGCTCCGTATTTTGTCCGCTGGTGTGAAGTGCCTCCAGTGCTTCCAGATGTTTTGTCCATGACAAAAAACCATCTTTTGTTAAAGACGGGTATGTAAGCTGTAGGATTATGTAATTGAAATACGATGAGAATGATTTGCGAAGAAGCCCTTTAACATTTTCGAAAATGAACGCTTTGGGGGCTAATGTTCGAATTGCTTTTATGGCATAGGGGAACATGTCCCGTGAATCTTCATTCCCTCGGTGTTTTCCTCCCATTGAAAAGGGCTGACACGGCGGGCCGCCGGCGATAAAATCGACATTTTTGATCTGTGAAAAATCAAAGTGTCGAACATCAACGTTATGCACCAGTGTCGGGTCGTAGTTGAGCTTTAATGTTTCGCAGGCATCGCGATTCCATTCCACAAAAGCGCGGTGTTCGGCTCCGGCGAGTTCCAGACCTTTCGCCAGTCCACCTGCCCCTGAGAATAGTTCCAAGCTGGCAACCATTATGAGTCTTCCCGTTGATTGAAATATTGTTTGATTTCAGATATCACATCGGAGCGCGTCAGCGATTTGCCCATGCACTTTTCCGCCCATGGACGACCTTTGTGAATGATGTCCCAGTCGGATTTGGCTTGTTGGTAGCGACCCTTGCCCGGGTCATGATTTCCAAACCCGTCAACAGCCGTATTCCAGAGAGGTCTGTAGAAACGAATCAGAGCCGCCTCAACGGTGCCGATCAAAGAGCTTTCGGCGTCCTCAAGAATCATGAAACGGCAGTGAAAATCTTTCGCTTGCAGGCCGCGCACCTGATCAATGCTTTTGGAGTGTTCGTTGAGTCGTCTCGATAACTCGTAGCTGATTTTATTCGCGTCTTGTATCGAACGGGCTTGTCGCCATCCCTCAGGCACGGCTTTGCCAATATAAATCGGGATGTCGTAGGAGGTTCGATTTTTTTCGTAGAGGTGGCGATACAGCACAGATTTCCCCGTGTAATAAATGGCGTACACCCCGGTTCCGTGAAACTTCTTTGGCGGGGGCAGTGTGTGAATGGGCGTTCCGTTAAAGAATCGAATCGTGTCCTTGATGATTTCCTCAAAGTCCTTCGATTTATAGACATGTTTTGCGCGTTCAAATTTCATCATAGAACCATTTCATTTTTATAGTTTCTTTGCGCCTTCTGACTGAATATGGAGCCTATAACGACGGTAGAGTCTCGTCAAATAAATCTCTATTGATGCCCGTTTCATATCGTATTTAAGGACATTAGCATCAGATCGAAAAATTCTTTTTTTGACAAAGAGCCAATGAATTTCCCATGTGATGGAAGTAGTAGTTCTTCCTCGGGGGTACAGGTGAACAGATCGGGATTTCTTATTTTAAACCACACGTTAAAGCATGTCATTTTTTCTGGGTTGTCATCTGTTAGTTCGCGGTAAACCATGCAGGCTTCCCACAGATAAACATCTGTAGCTTCGGGATTAAAATCTAACGTTCCTTCGGGATCGTTCTTGGCGTGTTTGAAGAAGGTTTCATAACGATTTAGAAGCCTTCGGGCTTCTTTTCCCATGCCCGGTTTGACGTGTTGCGCAATGTCATCTTTCAGCATTGTCATCCGCCCGTTATTTAAATCTCGTAGAATGTTGTATGCAGCGGCAGCTAGAGTGTGGATCGACACAGGATCTTTTCCGTTAAAATAAAGAGTAATGGCTGTTTCGAGTTGGCGTTTGACTGCATCAAGTTTGCTTATTTTTATGTTTTTTCTCATCAATGGGTGCTTTCGCGGTTCCAGAAAACTCTT
>JAUXCB010000146.1 GCA_030619095.1 Verrucomicrobiota bacterium
CCGCTGTGGCCCACAGGCGGTGCGGGACCTGAAGTATATGACAGCATGGGCATTGGCGGTGCCAGCATAGGGTTCCCGCCATCAACCGGCAGTATTGTCGCGGTACCGGAACCGGCAACGGCAATGTTACTGCTTATCTCAGCGGGTCTGATCGGTTTTTACCGCAAATTCCTGAACTAATACTTCCGATAAACATCCAATGTTTTGATCGAAGCAGGCGGCTCGAATTTCGAGCCGCCTGTTTCTTTTGAGATGAACGTTTCCCGAATACGGGTAAACGTTGGCTACAGGTAGTTTCGTTTACCCGTATTCGGGACTCGACCAACGGGAGAGAGGCTTCGTTATTGCGAAGCAACGCCCGAAGGAAGTGGCCAGCCGAAGGTTATTTCCGCTTCCGGCGTTTTTTGGTTTTCGGGCCGTGTTTGCCGCCGCCGTTAAAGTTGACGGTCTGCTTTTTATATTTTTTATGCCGCGCCGGGGATTTCATTTTTTTGGCGATGAATTGCTCCTGACCCGTGATATGAAAATCGACGAAGTTGCGCGCGAGATCCACCTTCACCAGTTCCACGTCTATTTCGTCACCAATTTTAAACACCTTGTTCCAGCGCTGTCCGGTGGCCTGCGTTTTGTTGGCATTGACTTCGTAGCGGTCGTCGGTGATGGAGGAAAAGGTTACGAGTCCGCGCTGCAGGGTGGCGGGCAGTTCAATCAGCAGTCCTTTGCCGAGCACTTTAATGATGCAGGCTTTGTAGGGGCCGGTTTCGCCTTTGGTTAGCAGATCGCGGTAATACTCAGCGCGGCGCAGAGCAATGCTCTCTTTTTCCGCCGCATCGGCTTCGAGTTCAGTGCGGCTGCACTGTCCCGCAATACCAAGCAGATCTTTTGCGGGGTAGGGTTGTTTCGCCGTTTGCTCCAGTGCGGTTAGCATGCGGTGAATCACCAGATCGGGATAGCGCCGAATGGGCGAGGTAAAGTGGACGTAGTCATCAAAGGCGAGGCCGAAGTGTTCACTCGGTTCGGCGGCATAGCAGGCCCGCTTCAGATTACGCAAGATGGCGAGGCTGGCGGAATATTGCAGGGGTGTGCCTTCGATTTTTTTGAGCACGGCATTGATGTCGAACCGGGTCTGGGGCAGCGCGTCGACCCCAAGGGCCTGCAGTTCCGCACCCATTTGGCCCCACTGATCTTCATCCGGTGCTTCGTGGATCCGATGAATCGCGGGCCATTCGGCGACTTTGAGCTTGCGTGCGACAACGACGTTGGCGAGCAACATGCACTCTTCGATCAATTGGTAGGCCTCTTTGGCTTCGCCCTTTTTGATTTCGGCGACTTTGCCGTCCGTGCCGAGAATACACTTGATCTGCGGGGTGTTGATTTCAAGCGACCCAGCCTCTGTACGGTTTTTACGCAGCGTGCGCGCCAGCGGGCGAAGCTCGTTGATGGCCTCCACCACTGCCGCCGGGGTATCCGGCAGTTTTTCGCCGTCAAAGAGCGCCTGTACCTGTTCGTAGTTGAGGCGGGCATCGGAATGGATAATGGAGCGGCAGGTGGATGAATCGACAATTTCACCGTGCTCGTCGAGGGTGATCTCCACCGTATGCGCCAGCCGGTCGACATTCGGGTTGAGACTGCAGATCTTCGTCGTCAACTCCGTCGGAATCATCATCACGACGCGGTCGACCAGATAAATACTGTTGCCGCGGTGCAACGCCTCCTGATCAATAATCGACCCTTTGGGGACAAAATGGGCCACGTCCGCGATGTGGACGGAGAGTTTCCATAGCGCACCGGCCTTCTCAATGGAGATTGCATCATCGAAGTCGCGCGCGGTTTCCGGGTCGATGGTGAAGGTCAGACGCTCGCGCAGGTCGGCGCGGTTCTCATAGTCTTCCGGACGCAGCTCGTGCGGCACCTTGGCGGCTTCGGCCAGCACCTCTTCAGAAAAACTCTGTCGGAAACCGTGCGCGCGCAGGATGCACTGCATTTCAACGTTCGGGTCGTTGCTGTCGCCAATGTCTTCGACCAGCGTTCCGGCCAGTGGCTTAAACGGATCGGTCCATTCGTGAAGCTCGACGACGACCTTGTTATTTTCAGGAACCTCTTCGAGCCCTTTGGCCCGTTCGGTTACGCGGATATCGTGGCCGAGGCGCAGGTCATCGGGGATGACATAGGCGTAGTAGGGTGTCTTGCGGAGCAGGCCGACCACTTCGGAGTTTTTACGTTCCAGCACCTCGACCACCCGGCCCTCTGGATTGCGGTGGGAAAACGCGCCGCCGCGCGCCGGACGGCGCTCAGAGGCGGGGAGCGGCTCAATCGTCACACGGTCTTCGTGCAATGCACATTTGAGATCCCCTTTGGCAATATAATATTCCTCGCCGCCGGAATCGGGTGCAAACAGCCCAAAGCCCTTTTCCATCACCCGCACGGCACCGGTGAGAGTGTCGCGTGTTTCAGGGAGTGCCCAGCGGTTTTTCCGGAGGGAGATAATTTTTTTAGCGGTTTCGAGATTGATCAGTGCCTGACGCAACTGGTTGCGCTCCTTGCTGTGGATGCGCATGGCCTTGGCCAGATCGGGACGGCTGAGCGGGCGGTAGTTCGTCTTCGTCATGTGGTCAAGAATTCGCTGTTGCAGGCCGGGTTTTTTTGGGGACGGTTTATTCATGGGAAGGAGTGTACACAGAGGCAACGAATAGAACGAAGGAAAAGAAGAGCTCGACTCGCGGTCTGAGGCAGAGCACTCCCTTTGAAATATTCTCGCTATCGAGAGGGGGCTTGTTGTTCAATCTTCCAATATGAAAAACGAAATCATTTATGGACGTCAACCGGTGCGCGAACTGTTGCGGGCCAATCGAAGAACCCTTCACAGTCTCTCCCTGCTGGACAGTCGAAAACCCTCTCCCGATCTGGCAGAGATTGAGGGGCTGGCCCATAAAGCGGGAATACGCATTAATCATGTGTCGCGTCAGCAGCTCGACCAAGCGACGGACAGCCGGAACCATCAGGGGATTCTGGTCGCGGCCTCGGCCTACCCAACGGTTGGTTTTGATGAACTGGTCGCCTCGGCGAAAAACGCGCCGGAGCCCGCATTCATTTTGCTTCTGGATCATATCCAGGATCCTCAGAATCTGGGGTCGCTTCTTCGCACCGCCGAAGCCATCGGCGTCTCCGGCGTGGTCATCCCCTCTGACCGGGCGGTTTCCGTTACGCCGACGGCTGTGCGCGCATCCGCCGGGGCGACCGAGTGGATCAAGGTCTCCGTGGTCACCAATCTGGTTCGGAGCATGAAGACGCTCCAAGATGAAGGCTTCTGGTTGACAGGGCTTGAGGCGATTCTGGAAGCGAAGAGTCCATCCGAAATTGACTTGTCTGGTTCGGTGGGTCTCGTCGTTGGAAGCGAAGGAGACGGCATGGGTCGTCTCGTGCGCGAAACTTGCGACTTTCTCATGAAACTTCCCATGGCGGGAAACATCACCTCCTACAACGCCGGCGTGGCCGGTGCCATGGCCATGTACGAGGTCATCCGCCAGCGACCCTCATCTTAGGTTGGCTCTTCGTCATTTTGAATGGGTAGACATGGGATAAAGAGGGAGTTTTTTGACGGGATAACAGGATAAACAGGATTTTAATCTCATGGAGCCCGAGCCTTCGGGCCGGTTTTATCAAGTAGCGAAGAGCCGTTTATTACTCATTGTCCCACACTTTTAAAAGTATGGGATGAAATGGGGAAAAATATCCCGAAATGATCCCTTAACGCTAACGCCGGAACTTTTCTTTGTATTCACGGGCTTTGGCGATGATTTCCTCTTCCCCGTCTACATGGCGGTTCTGCATAAGAATTTTTCCGTCGCAGATGACGGTGTCGATGCAGGAGCTGTCGGCGCTGTAGACCATATCCGAAATCAAATGATGCCCCGGGGCGAGCCGCTCGTTGTTGAGATCGACCAGCATGCAGTCGGCCAGTGCGCCTTCTTCGATGACTCCGCTGTGAAGACCGAACATCTCCGCGCCGGCGCGGGTTCCGGCATGCCACGCCGTTTGGGCGGGCAGGGCGGTCGGGTCGCCGGTAAAGTGTTTTTCGAGCAGGGCCGCCATTTTGATTTCCTCGCTCATGTCGAGGTTGTTGTTGGATGCCGCGCCGTCGGTTCCGATCGCAATCTGCATTCCGGCGGCCTGTGCATCCGTAAAACGGAATTTTCCCGAAGCCAGCTTCATGTTGGAGGTGGGGCAGTGCAGGGTTTTCACGCCGCGTTCGGCCAGCAGCTCCATTTCGTTTCGTTCCAGCCAGACGCAGTGCGCAGCCGTCAGATTCGGGCCGAGCAGCCCCAGCGAATCGAGGTAGGCGGGCGGCCGCATGCCGTGGGCGGCGACGCAGTCGGCCACCTCTTTTTCGGTTTCGCTGAGGTGTGTATGAATCATCAGCCCGTGTTCGGCCGCGAATTCAGCGCACCAGAGCAGGGCCTCTTTTGAAACGGTGTAGAGCGCGTGCGGGCCGAGCTGAAACTGCACCCGGTCGCTGTACTGTTTGCTCTCATCGAGCAGGGTTTGCGCCATTTCGCGGTTGGCGGCGCGGCGGTTTCCGTCGCCCATATCAATAAATACTGCACCGAGCGCGGCGCGCATTCCCATCTCTTCGACCGCACGGGCCGTGCCGTGGAAATACCAGTACATGTCGTTAAAAAAGGTGGTTCCGGATTTGATCATTTCCAGACAGGCCAGCCGCGCGCCGTTGTAGACATCCTCTTCGGTGATGCCGGCTTCGAGTGGCCAGATGTGTTCATTGAGCCAGGTGAAGAGTTCCAGATCGTCCGCG
>JAUXCB010000149.1 GCA_030619095.1 Verrucomicrobiota bacterium
GCCGACCAGGAGCAGTACGATCAGGGCGATCAGAAGGAGCGGGATCCGATTGGAGGGTGGCTTCGGAGCCTTTTCGGTCGAGGGGGATTTCGGCTCGGCGATGGGCGCGGGTTCCGGTGTTGCTTCCTTCGGCGGGAGGAGGGCTTCTTCTTCGCGTTTCCGTTTTAATGCGTCTTGGATCAAGCTCATAGAACAACCTTGGAATGTTGGAATGTTGGAGTATTGGAATATTGGAATACTGGAATGTTGGAACGCTGGAAAGGGGAGATGGCGAGATGAAGAAATGATAAATGAGAAAGGTTTGTTCTCTTCCAATACTCCCGTATTCCAATCCTCCAACATTCCATATCCCAACTCATTCCATTATTCCTCTCTAAATAACCGAGGCCATCTCTTCGATGGCATGTTGAACATCGGAACCGGTGATCTCATGATCGCGCCGGACATAGGCCGCGAGCAATGCGCGGTCGCACAGGGTGTTGATCTGGCGCGGAATGCCCTCTGCCCGCTCGTGGACGAATTGAACGGCTTGGTTGCTGAAGGTGATTCGGTTCCCCGCACCCGCCACGCTGAGGCGGTGCTGGATGTAGAGAGCTGTCTCGGTCGGGTCGAGCGGTTCAAGATCGCAGTGGACCATGACGCGCTGGCGGAGCTGACGCAATTCGGGCTGTTGGATGCGTTCTTTGAGTTCAGGTTGTCCGGCCAGAATGATCTGCAGGAGTTTGTGCTGGTCGGTTTCCAGGTTGGAGAGCAGGCGGACCTGCTCCATCAGTTCGGGGTCAAGGTTTTGTGATTCATCGATAATGACGGTGACGTTTTCGCCGTTTCCTAGACAGTCGAGCAGAAAGCGGTTTAGTTGGGCGATGTGGACAAGTTTATCGCGGCCCTTCGGGTCGAGTCCGAGGTCGAGCAGGATGGAACGCACCAATTGAGATGTGGTTAGCGAGGGGTTGAGCACGAGGGCCGAATGAGTCGCGCTTGGCAGGTTGTTGAGGACGGAGCGGCAGATCGTGGTTTTTCCGCACCCGACTTCACCCGTCAATACGATAAACCCCTTGCGGTTTTCAATGCCGTACAGCAGGGATTCGTATGCTTCCCGATGGCGCCCTGAGAAGAAAAGAAAGCGCGGGTCGGGTGTCACGTTAAACGGAAACTCATTCAGCTGGAAAAAATCGAGGTACATAGTGGAGGTGTTTATACTCCAATGAACTGGAGCAATCAACTCAGGAGGAGGAATGCTTTTTATGCTTGGGATGCGGCAGGTGTTCCCGGATGTGCCCAAACCAGTGTTTCTGTTCCGCCCAGTCGTGGAAACGGGCAAACCAGTGTTGCCGGCTCAGCCAGGCATTGAAGCGTGGCGAACAGCGTACAAAACAGAACACTGCAATAAGGAAGAACGGCATCTGAGGGATGATGGGCAACAGGAGTCCGATCAGGGCCAGCAAAAGGAAAAGCACTCCGCCGGTCAGCCAGGCTGTTTTATGGATGGTTTTTACAATCATGACGCTTCTCTTCAACCCCCATAAGAAGTATACGCCTTTTTCCAATCCTTGGAACCTTTTGATTGCCGGTTTTCATCAATCCACTATTCCGCTATTCCATTCTTCTACGGGCATCGTCCGGCGAAATCGAGGCCGATCCTGGGGTCGAGGCCAAACATGAGGTTCATGTTCTGGAGGGCGTTCCCGGCCTGACCCTTCATCAGGTTGTCGATGTGCGAAATCACCCGCAACCGGTTGTTCCGTTCATCGACATCGACAATCAGGTTGCAGAAGTTGGTTCCGCTGACCTGAGCCGTTCCGATGGTTGCGGTGTTGTCGAAGACCCGCACGAAGGGTTTGTCGGCATAGAAGGATTTGTAGGCTTCCAGCAATCCGGTTGCACTCATGGTTTCGTTGAGTTCGGCATAGAGGCAGGAAAGGATTCCCCGGCAGATTGGAACGACCTGTGTGGTGAGGGTGATCTGTATGGTTTCGCCGGCGAGCTCGCTCAGTTCCTGCTCAATTTCCACCATGTGTTGGTGGCCGCCCAGTTTGTAGGCGTTTGCCTGTTCGTACCGCGCGGGGTAGTGGAATGCGGCGGCCGGGTTTTTGCCTGCGCCCGAGACGCCGGTTTTGCTGTCGCAAATGACGCTTTTGGGGTCGATCAGTTTTCCGGCGGCGGCAGGCGCCAGACCGAGAATGCAGCTGACGGCGAAGCAGCCGGGGTTTCCGACCAGCTTCTGTTCCGCACTGAACGGGTGAAGCTCGGAGAGGCCGTAGATGGTTTCCGGCAACAGGTTGGCGGCGGCGTGGTTTGGGTCGAGACCGATAAAGGTGGCATACGCGCTGTATTTTTCCGGTGTGGTGAACCGGAAGTCGCCGCTGTAGTCGACCACATGCGCGCCTTTTTCAAGTTCGGCGGACGCCACCTTCATACCAACGCCATCGGGCGTCGAGAAAAAGACCGCATCGTATTTCGCCTGCGCTTTGGGATCATCGGGCGACACAATCACTTCATCGCAAAACCCGGTCAGGTGGGGGTACAAATCGCTGATTTTCTTGCCGATATCGGACAGATCCACCAGACAGCCGAGCTTAAACTCCGGATGTTTCAGCAGCAGTTCGATGATTCCCACACCGCCGTATCCGCCAGCGCCAATAACTTTTACATTCTTCATTGTTAAAATCTCCGCGACCTGTTTTTAATTTCCGCACGCCATTTTATCCATTTTTATGAATAATGCAGGTAGAAATGCGTTGAAAACGGAGTACTATAACTTGTTTGTTTAGAGAACCAATCATGAAAGTCGGACTCATATCAGATACGCACGGGCAGGTCGATCTGGCCCTCAGTGCCGCCCGCCAGTTTATTGTGCGCGGGGTCGATGCGGTTTTGCACTGCGGGGATATCGGCTCGGATATGGTGCTCACCGAAATGGCCGCTTTATTCCAAATCTTGGAAATTCGGCTCTACGTGGTGCTGGGAAACTGTGATCTGGTGGAAAATTGGGACTTTTATCCGCCGGATATCGGCGTAGAGGTGCTGGGCCGCTTCGGCGAGCTCGAACTGGACGGAAAGAAAATCGCTCTCGTGCACAGCGACGATGAGGGGGCCTTCAAGCGGGCGGCGACCGCCAACGAGTACGATTACCTTTTTTCCGGGCACTCGCATGTCCGGCACGACAAACGGGAGAAGCGGACCCGACTGATCAATCCCGGTTCGGCCGGCCGCGGAATGCATCCTTCCTGCGCTGTACTCGATCTCGTCGAAGACAAACTCGAATTCTTCACCGTCCGCAGAAGCGAATAAGCTTCTTGACGTCCTGTTCGGGCGGTATTACTTTTATCGCAGAAGGTAATACGAGGCTTCTTATGACAATACTCACTGTAAAAATTCCGGAAAATCTGGCAGCGGAGCTGAACGCAGAAGCCCGCCAAAAACACCAATCAAAGTCAGCGGTCACTCGGGATGCCTTGCGCCGCTATCTGCATCAGAAAAATTGTGCGCCGAAAACATCCTGCTACGATCTGGCGGAGCCGTTTGTCGGTTGCGTGAAAGACGGTCCGCCGGATTTGGCTTCCAACAAGGAATATCTGAAGGGATTTGGGCGTGATTAATGCGGTTATCCTGGATACCGGCCCTCTGGTTGCGGTTTGTAATGCTCGTGACAATTTTCATCAGTGGTCCTGCAATCAGTTCAGACTTTTGAAGCCGCCGTTTCTGACTTGTGAGGCGGTGATTACAGAAGCCTGTTTTCTTCTGGGCAAAAACCAGAATGCGATTCTGGAGCTGATTCAGACCGGTTTGATTGAAACGGACTTTACGTTGGTAAAGGAGTTGCCTGTTGTACTGCGACTCATTCAAAAGTATTCGGATATTCCGATGTCTTTAGCGGACGCCTGTTTGGTGCGGATGAGCGAGTTACATGAAAGCAGCCGGGTGTTCACGCTGGATCGTGATTTTCTGTTGTATCGAAAAAATGGACGGCAGATCATTCCGCGCATCATGCCGGACAGAGGCTGAGTAACTCTTCTGTGATCATTTCTGCGCCGCCAAACAAAAAGCCCCCGGCCTGACACCCCGAGCCATCCTCGAAAAGTTCAAAGCCATGCAAATGATCGATGTCCATCTGCCGACCACCGACGGGCGCAACCTCATCTTGCCGCGTTACACTCAACCGGAGAAAGATATTCAATTACTGATCCATCAGCTGGATCTCACCTTGCCCGACCAGCCGCCCCCGCGAATCGAAGAGCTGAAGAAAAAATGTGGGGCAGACCTTTGAGCAGAAATGGAGCAAACACCGCACTTTTACCCGCGAACAGGGAAAGACGGGTTAGCGATCAACTCCGCATTCTCGCAACTCAGTGGCGTCCCTATTCACCGGCTTTTAATAAAGTGCGACTCTTTTTATCACTTATTAGAAAGCATTTGCTATTTATTCGGTATTTGGCAGTATCAGCCTGTTCGCGAAGCTGGTTGTAAATATGGTTCTGGGTTGAAGGTCATGAGCGATACAACAAAACAGATTGGCAGATTATCGCACGCTGGGGCGCTGGGGTGAAAAGCAGGCGGAAGCATTTCTCAAAAAAGCCGGCTATCGAATTTTGGGCCGGCGGGTTCGGGTGGGGCATCATGATGAGCTCGACCTGATTGCGCGGCAGCGGTCTTCACGTAAAGTTTCGCCCCGCCTCAGGGACGACACGATGGTTTTTGTGGAGGTGAAGACCCGCAAGAACGAAAA
>JAUXCB010000178.1 GCA_030619095.1 Verrucomicrobiota bacterium
CGGTGATGCGGACGGGCTGTCAAAAATGGGATATCTTTATCAAATGGGTATCGGCATTGAACAGGATTTTGAGAAGGCCGCTCAATGGTATCAGTTGGCAGCGGATCAGGGGAATGTGACGGCCTGGGGAAATCTCGGTTTATTGTACGGGAAAGGTCAAGGAGTTCCACTTGACTATAATCAGCAACTTGCTTGTTATAAAAAAGCACTGAGCCTTGATCCAGAAGATGCAAATGTTATGAACAGCTACGCATGGATGTTGGCGGCATGTAAGGATAAGTCCTTTCGCGATTATCCCAAAGCCGTTGAGCTGGCGGAGCGGGCCGTCGCACTCAATGAGGATCAGTACGTTTTGGATACATTAGCAGTGGCTTACGACCGCAACGGGCAGGCCGAAAAAGCCGTTGAAGCACAGAAGCGGGTGATTGCTTTCTGCCAGAAAAACAGGCCTGGAAAGCCGGTTCCAAAGGGGATGCTGCGGCGACTAAAAAAGTTTGAGGAAAAGCTCGCAGCCTTGCAGGCTCTTCCCAATTTGTAAAATACGATTGAGATTCGTGATGAGTGAAATTCTGCGAGCCGAAGAGGTTCATAAAAAATATTTTATAGGCAAGCGGGCGGTGGAGGTTCTCCACGGGGTGTCGCTATCGGTTCAGCGCGGCGAAACCCTCTCGATTATGGGGGCGAGCGGTTCGGGTAAAAGTACACTTCTGCATATTCTCGGCGGACTCGACCGTCCGGATGCAGGAGATGTCTTCTTCGAGGAGACCAGTCTGGTTCGGATGAAGCCGCCGAAACGAGCCGCATTCCGCGCGCAGCGGGTCGGGTTTGTCTTTCAGAGCTACCATCTTCTGCCGGAGCTCGATGTGCTCGAAAATGTACTTCTACCGTCCATGGCGACGCGACGCAGGAACGTGCGCGAGCGGGCCGAACACCTGCTGGAGCAGGTCGGCCTGAGCGACCGGATGGACCACCGTCCGACGGAGCTCTCCGGTGGCGAGCAGCAGCGCGTCGCCATCGCCCGTGCGCTGATGAACAGTCCCGACCTCATTTTCGCGGATGAGCCCACGGGAAATCTTGATTCGCACACCGGCGAAAACGTGTTGCATAACCTGTTTGATTTAGCGCAAGCTGAAAACCGCACGCTGATACTGGTGACGCACAACGAGGAGATTGCCGGGCACTGTCAGCGGGAACTGCTTTTAAAAGACGGAAAACTCGAAGAATAGGACGGACGGATGAAGATTTATTTAGATGGGAAACTGGTTGAGGAGAAGGATGCAGTGGTCTCGGTGTTTGATCATGGCCTGCTCTATGGCGACGGCGTGTTTGAGGGCACTCGCGTTTATGATGGCAATATCGCCTTTCTGGAAGAACACTTGGGCCGCCTGCTCGATTCGGCCAAAGTGATTGCACTTGATATTGGCATGACCCAAGAGGAGCTGATTGCGGCCACAGTGGAAACCTGCAAGGCCAACGGCATTGAAAACGGGTACATCCGGCATGTGGTCACTCGTGGTAGCGGCACGTTGGGGCTCAACCCCTATCTCTGCAAAAAGGCCTCCGTGATTATTATCGTAGCGGACATCCAGCTCTATCCTCAGGAGCTGTATGAAAATGGGATGAGAATTATCACAGCGGGAACCATTCGTAATATGTCGGAAGCATTGAATCCACGTGTGAAAAGCTTGAACTATCTCAACAACGTGATGGCGAAGATTGAAGCAATCAATGCGGGGGTGATGGAATGCCTGATGCTCAATTCGCAGGGGTATGTCGCGGAAGCCTCTGGCGATAACGTTTTTGTTGTCAAAGGCAACAAGCTGATCACGCCGCCGACCTGGTGCGGGGCGCTCGAAGGAATTACCCGTGAAAAAGTGATGGAGCTGGCGCGCGAGATGGGTCTTGAGGTTTCCAAAACCGTCATGACTCGGTATGAAATCTGGACAGCGGATGAGGTGTTCCTCACCGGCACCGCCGCCGAAGTGATTCCGGTGATCGAACTCGATAAACGACCGATTGGCGATGGTAAGCCCGGTCCGGTCACCTTGAAGCTGATCGATGCCTATCGCAAGCTGGTGGCAGACGATGGCATTCGTGTCGCCTAAATAAACGGTTCCGTCATGAAATGTGATGTATGTGAGAAAGAAGCAGTGGTTCATCTGACGCAGGTGCTCGACGGAGAGATGAAAGAAGTTCATCTCTGCGAAAAACATGCCAAAGCGCAGGGCATCGACATTAACAGCCCGATATCCATTACCGACATTCTCATGGGTCTGGGCGAAGCGAAACAGGGCATCGCAAGCGAGCTGAGTCTTTCCTGTCCGCGCTGCGGCATGGCCCGCGAAGAGTTTCGAAAGACTGGGCGACTCGGTTGTCCCGACTGCTACAACACCTTCATGGCCGAGCTCGCCGCCGCCGTGAAGGCGATGCATCATGCCAATCAGCATATCGGAAAAATCCCGGCGCGCGAGGGAGTGCAAACGCGGGTCAAATCGAAGATTGCCCGTCTAAAAAAAGATCTGGATGCAGCCATTGCACGCGAGGATTACGAAAAGGCCGCCGGGATCCGTGACCAGATCAATGCCGCTCGCGATCAGGCGCAAGGCGGTGAGTCATGAACCTCAATACACTGCTTGAACGCCACGGTGGCTGGCTCGAATCGGGCCCGGAAGAGGGGCCCGTTGTCAGCAGTCGGGTTCGCCTGGCCCGAAATCTGCACGATACCACCTTTCCTGGATGGGCCTCCAAAGAAGTGCACGACCGCGTCTGGAACGAGGTGGTGCTGGCCTTCGATCATATTCAGGATGGCGAAGACTTCCTGCACTGGCGGATGGATGAACTCGACTCCCTTGAGCGCGAGCTCCTTTTTGAACGCCACCTCATTAGCGCGGAGCTAGCTGAGCGCAAAGTGGGGGGTGGCCTGTTTGTGAGTCCGGACGAGTGCCGGGGTGTCATGGTGAACGAGGAGGATCATATTCGCCTGCAATCCTTACAACCCGGCCTGAAGCTTCAAAAAGCATGGGAGGAGGCCGAACGGCTCGACGACGAGTTGGAGCAAAGTCTGACCTATGCATTTTCTAGCAAGCTGGGCTACCTGACCGCCTGTCCGTCCAACGTCGGAACCGGCATGCGAGCCAGTGTGATGCTTCATCTGCCCGGACTGATTCTGACTGAAGAGATCAACCCGGTGGTCAATGCGGTTTCAAAAATCGGGCTGACGGTACGGGGCTTATGGGGCGAAGGCTCCGAGGCCTCCGGTCATATGTTCCAGATTTCCAACCAGATCACCCTCGGAAAAACCGAGTTGGAAATTATCTCCACGCTCGACCAGATCGTGCTCGAAGTGATCGAGCACGAGAAGAATGCCCGCCTGCGCCTGATGGAAACTCAGAAACTTCGCCTGCACGACCACATCGGTCGCGCCTACGGAATTTTGGCTCATGCCGCCCTGATGAGCTCTGGCGAGGCTCTTGACCTGCTCTCCGGCCTGCGCCTGGGAGTGGATATGGGACTGCTTCCCAAGATAAAGCGGCAGGATGTCGATCAGCTTTTTATACGAATTCATCCGGCTCATTTACAGAGAGAGGCGGGGGAAGCGCTTAGTCCTGAGGAGCGCGATGTTCGGCGCGCCCAGTTAATTCGGAACTTTTTAGAAGGAAAGTAGAACTGCTATGGCCGAAAAATTGGATCCACAAGCACTTCTGGAGGAACTCGAACAATTTCGTAAGGAAAAAGAGCGCATTCGAATTCTGGTCGGCCAGATCGGGGGGAAGCACTCGCAGAAAAAAGATCACATCATCAACATTCTCTTTATTATCGCTATGATCGCGTTGTTCAGTTTAGACCTCGTTCGCCACATGTTTCACATTAACGTGCCGTTGCCTCAGATGTTTTCCATTGAACTGGCGGTTTTGCTGGTCTCCATTAAAATTATCTGGATGATCCATAGAGGAACCAAGGTGGAGCACTTTCAGTTCTGGGTACTCAACTCCATCGAATTTCGTCTAAACGATCTTTCCAAACATATTCGTGAAATCAAAAAAAAACTTAC
>JAUXCB010000243.1 GCA_030619095.1 Verrucomicrobiota bacterium
AGAACAATTATTATGAATATCATTGCCAACTCTTCAAACATTGTGTTGCTCCTGTTTTGCTGATTCATTAGTAAAGGTTTGAAGGGATTGGGGCGAGCAGAAACTTTCATGGTGTTTTCCAGACCCCTTTTCCGGGTGAACCCTTTCTTGACCTCGTTCTTTCTGTGTTCGTCCTTTCTTAAAAATTCGCGGTTTTCTCTGGAACTGCCTGCATAAACGCAAAATTAAAACGTCTTACTGATTTCGTTTCTAATCGTTTGCCTTCTTCCTGTCGAAAGATTTTCTCGACAGGGATGACGATTTTATTTTCCCCAAGCTGTTCTTGTTCTGCCATGTTTTTGAGGGGAGACTCCTTCTTGTATGAACTCTTCTTCTCCCCAAAAAACTGCCTCCTATCGCGAATTGTTTCGGGTGGCTCTGCCGCTGATTATCACCTCGGCATCGTTCACCATGTTGCATTTTTGCGACCGTATGTTTTTGTCGTGGTACAGCCCAATAGCCATTCAGGCGGTGGTGCCGGCCGGGATTCTCGCATTTACGCTGATCAGCTTTTTTATGGCGCTGTGCGCGATAGCCAACAGCTTTGTCGCACAGTATTATGGAGCGGGCGAGTACCGGAACTGCAGTCGTGCGGTTGCCCAGTCCCTGTTTATGGCGCTGCTCTCCATGCCGTTGATCTGGGCGCTTATCCCCGTCGGAATCTATCTGTTGATGTGGAGCGGGCATGCCCCGGCGGTGTTTGAACAGGAGAAGATTTATCTTTCCATTTTAATGCTCGGCGGCGTGAGCGTTCCGTTGACGGCGGCTGCGGGAAGCTTTTATGGAGGCCGCGGAGAGACCCGTGTCATTATGGCGGCCCACCTGATCGGCAACAGCGTCAATATTGCGCTTAACTGGTTTTTGATTTTCGGCTATGGGCCCTGTCCAGAGCTTGGAATTCGAGGCGCGGCCATTGCCAGTCTGATTGCGGGGTTTGTCGCCCCGGCCATTTTGTTGACTCTCTATTTTTCAAAGAAAAACCATGCGATCTATCGACCGCGGGAAATGCTTCGTTTTGATCGCCCGCTTTTTACACGAATGATCCGCTTCGGTTTGCCATCCGGCATACACATGCTGCTGGATATCGGCTCATTTTCCCTCTTTGTTCTATTGCTTGGCCGCCTGGGTGAAACCGCCTTTTTGGCGAGTAATATTGTACTCAGCATCAACATGATCGCCTTTATGCCTTCCATTGGAATGGGGCAGGCGGCCTCCGTGCTCGTGGGGCAGTATATGGGGCGAGGCGATACCCATGGAGCGCAGTCCGCCGCCTGGAGAGCCGCCCGTGTGGCCTGGGGCTACACCCTCATCACCGTCACATGTTTTATTCTCTTTCCCGAATCCTTTATCCGGGTCTTTGCCCGGGGTGATATCGTTGTTTCCGAGCTGTTTCCCACTGCACGGCTGCTTCTTTTTCTAGCCGCTGGGTGGGGGCTGATGGAGGCCACGAACGCCGTTTTGTCCGGCGCGTTGCGCGGCGCGGGTGACACCCATTTTGTGATGTGGTTTCACACGGCGATTGCCTGGGGCTTTTTTGCGCTGGGCGAGGCCGTGATTGTACTCGTTCTCAAGCTCAATGTGTTTGCAGCGTGGGGTTGGGCGATTGCCTATTTCACAATTCTGGCGGGCGGATGGATCTGGCGGATGCAGTCCGGTCGGTGGAAACAGATCGAGCTGATTGAGCGCCCCGAAGAGTCGGGGTCTTCGACAAAGCCATCAACGGTCGAGCAGGCGGCCGGGGTGCCGGTCTAGGGATTTGTAGAAAGTAGAAGGTGGAAAGTGGGAAGGCACTCCACATCCTACGTCTCACATCCAACAACTACCCCTTACGCTCTTTAATCGTCTGCAAAATTTCTCGAACCCAGGCGCATTCGCATTCCTGCGGGCAGGGTGAGAGGTCATTCTGATGCTGGCAAAATTCCGAGCCAATGCAGCGCTGCTCATCGCGCGTCTCGAGTAGCGGGTGGTCGTTTAGGGAGAGAAATTCTCTCACCGGAATGGCAAGCGTCGTTAGGCAGCCCTCTTGATGATGGGAAAAAAACCCGTCGCCGGCCCGGATCAATATTACTCCCCTAAAAAAGGCGATATCGTTTTTCTAACACTCGATTGCGCCAGCTTTACCAGCTACACCCTTTTGACCCCTGAGCTAAACGCCGCGTTGAAAGAGAATGGACTTGCTGGAGTTGAGTACGGATGCGGGTGCGTCTATGTGGAGGAAGATGAATCGGGATAATTTAGCCACCTGAAAGCGAAGCGATAAATAATTTCCGGAGGAAATAGTGCCGCAGGCACGGTTCAAAAGCACAAGAACACAAAAGGAGGGAGGAGAATATGACAACAGCGGGGGCGATTATATTGGCGACGGGGATGGTTTGTTGCACGGTGCTGGCGGTTGTGTTTCTGGTCGGGCATCAAGCGCGGCGGCTGGTGCGCGAAGTGTTGGATCAAGTTAAGATGCAGGGCCGCAAGGTGTCGGTGAACATCGACAAGAAAATCAATGTCGTGGTGGATGAGGATGATGCGAGTGAGGGAGATTTTACAAAATAATTTCTTTGTAGCCGCGTTCCATGAGCGCGGGAAGGCTGAGGGGAGAGTTTTTTGACGGGATAACGGGATGAGCAGGATGGAAACGTTAGCCGCGAGAGAACGCATAGAACGCAAAAAAGATAGGCAAAATCATTA
>JAUXCB010000134.1 GCA_030619095.1 Verrucomicrobiota bacterium
CGCGGAGTTGGCAGTAAATATGAAAAAATTACTCATTATAACGCTTATCTTAATCTCAGGTGCAGGCATTACTCTTCTTGCTGGTTGTGCGTCCACTAAAGCAAAACGCCTTTCTGGAGATGAATTTGTAGAACATGCAAAAACATGTGACCGACTTGGAAGTTTTGCCTGGTCAACCTACATTGGGGTCTCAGCTCAAAATGCCTATCTCGAATATGCACACCCAGCATTTATAGGAAAAGGAACCAGAACTACTGTATACTGGACTCCACTGTCGGAACTCTCAGAAGATTTAACCTCACAATTAAAAAATGGAACTCCACCTTGGACAAACTGGACTGAAAACATTGCCAACCACCATTAAGCCCCGTTAGGTAAAGACAACCAAGTGAGCCTGCGGGCTACGCCCGACGCTCTTTTCAGACGTTCGGCAAAAAACAACGCTCTTGACAAAACACAAAACGTACATACACTAATTTGTAATGAAGCTTGAGTGGGACGAGAAAAAGAATACAGAAAATATCCGGAAGCACCGGATCGACTTCGCTGACGTTCAGCCCCTATTCGACGGGCCGATGTATGTGACGGTCGATCCCCGCAAAAATTATAAAGAAGAGCGGTTGGTTGGAATCGGGTTGCTTCGTAACTCTGTGATTGTTGTCGTATACGTTGAAATCATTGAAGAAACCATCCGTCTCATTTCCGCAAGAAAGGCAAAAAAACATGAAAGCAAACACTTCCACCAACTCCTCGGATACTGATTGGGCTTATCTCGAAAATAAGTCGGATAAAGGAATCGATTTTTCAGATATTCCGAAACTCGACGCTGCGTTCTGGGACAAGGCTACATTGAAAATGCCCCAGAAAAAAGACAGTGTCACCATGCGCCTGGATCATGACGTTTTGACCTGGTTTCGCGAAACGGGGCAAGGGTATCAGACGAAAATCAATGCGGTTCTAAGATCCTATATGACCGCAATTCGACATGCCTGAAAATCCAGCTGAACAAGCGAATTCAGCTTATCGGTCGCTCCGCTCCCGAACGCTGATCCGAGACGTTCTGGCAGTAGATAAAAAATGAAGAAAAAAGATATAGCTGGATGGATCTCAATCGTCATCGGCGTGCTACTTCTCACCAGCACCTTTCGAACGCAAGATATGGGCCTATCAGTACGCCTTAAAACAGAAGCAGTAGGCGGAAGTGTTGTAAGAGAAATCGGTCATGAACATCGTAAAGTATTATTACCTGCTGGCGGCATCCTTACATTCGCAGGAATATTGTTGGTATCAATTGAAAAACCAAAACGGAAAAAATAACTTTGCCAACCAAAACCCCTTCCGGCGTCGAAAACTCAAAACGAAAGAGGACTCCCGAAAGAAGCCCGGCAGAAAAACCGACCTCTTAGCTTTGTAACGGGCCGCCGGGTTTGTCGTGGATAATGGTATGTTTTGCCGTGGCGGACATTTCAGGCCAGTCTTCGTTATAGTGGAGTCCGCGACTCTCTTTGCGGTGCTGTGCACTGCGAACGATCAGCTCGGCGACTGCGGCGAGATTGCGCAGTTCGATCAGGTCAGAGGTTACCAGATACTCTTTATAATAATGGCGAATCTCTTCGCGGATGGTGTGGATGCGTCGCCGCGCGCGCTGCAGACGGCGGTCGGAGCGCATAATGCCGACATAGTCCCACATGACGGAGCGCACTTCGTTCCAGTTATGCTCCACCAGTACCGCCTCTTCGCTGGAGACCGCATCCCCGTATTCCCAACGCGGAATAGCAATGTCTGCCACCGGATTGTTTTTCCAGGCTTGGGCAATGGCTTCCGCGCAGCGATGAGCGCAGACACACGCTTCGAGCAGCGAGTTGCTCGCAAGCCGATTGGCTCCGTGCAGGCCGGTGCTGGCCACTTCGCCGATGGCATATAGCCCCGGCATTTCTGTGCGTCCATCGACATCGGCAATCACCCCGCCGCAGGAGTAGTGCGCTGCGGGAACGACCGGGACCGGTGCCAGCGCCATATCGAAGCCAAAGTTGAGGCAGGTGCTGTAGAGGGTTGGAAAACGGGTTTGCAGGTAGTCCGCATCGCGATGGGAAATGTCGAGATAGACGAAGGGATCGCCCTGTTTTTTCATGACCGAGTCGATGGCGCGCGCGGTGATGTCGCGCGGGGCCAGTGCGCCGCGCTCATCGAAGTCGTAGACAAATTCATGACCGCGCCGGTCGATCAGTCGGCCTCCCTCTCCGCGCACCGCTTCGGAGATCAGGAACGATTTTGCATCGGGATGATAGAGGCAGGTGGGATGAAACTGAATCAGCTCCATATCGCGTACCGGAAGCCCGGCGCGCCAGGCCATGGCCACGCCGTCGCCGGTGGCGACGTCGGGATTACTGGTGTATAAATAGACCTTGCCGAGCCCGCCGGTCGCGAGAACGGTTGCCGGCGAGCGAACGGCCAGAATCTCTCCCGAGGTTTTGTCGAGAAAGTAGCCGCCCACGCAGCGGTTTTTTCCGGGTAGCCCGATCCATCCGGTTGTCACCACATCGATCGCAAGCCAGTTTTCGGCAAGGGTAATATTGGGATCGGCCTGCGCATGGGCGAGCAGCCCTTCGATCAGCGCCTTGCCGGTCACATCGCCGGCATGCAACACCCGGCGGTGTGAGTGCCCGCCCTCCCGACCCAGATCATACTCCTCCGGCTTGTCGGCGCGGTGCGCAAACTGGATGCCGAGTTTTTCGAGTTCGGCAATCTGTGCGGGGCCGCCCCCGACAATCGTCCGCACGGCGGATTCCTCGCTCAGGCACCCCCCGGCTCGCAGCGTATCGGACACGTGTTCATCGAGGGAGTCATCGGAATTCATCACGCAGGAGATGCCGCCTTGTGCATAGCGCGTATTGCCCTCGTCGGCCTTGCGCTTACAGGCGAGCAGAACCTTGCCATGCGCGCTCAGGCGGAGTGCCGCAGTCAGTCCGGCGAGACCGCTGCCGATCACTAAAAAATCACTGTCGCGTGTTTGCATTGTTGCTCCTGTGAGGAAAGGCGGTCTGAGTCTTTTCTTTTCCTCCTGTTGGGAAAACCGGATGAAACGGTAGCACATTTTTTCTGGAGGTTGGAAATGGAAACTCGAACGGTCTTGCCTGCGGCGCATCGAGTTTTAAACCAACACCCGGCTTTTCTTCTGAAGAAAATCTGGCATTATCCCGCGCGTTCACGGATGATTCCGCAGCTGATTAGAAAGGAATGCATGATGATAAAAAAAGGAGGAACCTATGTGGTCATGGGGCTTCTGAATACCGACTCGATTGCGTATGCAACTGGGAAAATGATTGAGGAGCTCGGGGGAAAAGTCATTTATACCGTTCAAAACGAACGGCTGAAACGAATCTTTTTTGATCGCGGTTGTAGTGACCTGCCGCAGGAAATCAAAGACGCGATGGACATTCGCTATTGCGATGTGACCGTTGAAAATGAAGTTCGCAACCTCTTCCAGGGCGTCGGTCAGATTGAGGGGGTCGTTCACTCCATTGCCTTCGCCAACCCCAAAACCTGCTTAGGCAACAAGGTCTATACCAATGCCTTTGACGACATCAAACAGGGGTTCCACATCAGCTGTGTCTCGCTGGCCACCGTCGCCGAGTTCGCACAGGAGCACATGGGCAAAGGCGGTTCCGTTGTCACTCTTTCCTTCGCCTCGCAACTCGCCTTCCCGTACTACAACTGGATGGGCGTCAACAAAGCCGCTCTGGAAGCGCTGGTGCGCGCGCTGGCCCGCGAATACGGTCGCGAGCATGTCCGCGTGAATGCCATTTCGGCTGGGCCGCTCACCACGAAGGCCGCGAAATCCATTCCGCACTTTGCTCATTTAGCACGCACATGGAAGAAGATCAGCCCTCTGCCGTGGGATCCGATCCATGACAAACAGGAGGTCGCGAATGCCGTGGTTTTTCTGTTGGGGGATCTCTCCAAAAAAATCACGGGTCAGACCCTCTATGTAGATGGCGGGGCATCCAGCGTCGGCGGCGAACTGCTCAAACACGAGAAGCCGATCAAAACCATGCCGGCCAAAAAGAAAATTGCCGCGCAGGAACGCCTGAAGCGGATGCAGGAACGTCAGCGAAAAAAATAGGGTTTGGTTTCTGAAAAAAGGCTATCGAGAAAGTAGTGGCCAAGTCCGACCCGCTGCATTTCATAAAAGTGAAACCCGTCAATCAGGTCTTGTTCTGCTTCTGGCAGAATTTGGATGTTCACGAGGTGCGATCCTGTATCCGCTTTTTTGCCTCATTCCAGCCCGAAAACTTTGAGGTGCCATATTTCGCCTGTTCCTCACGCACCTGAAGGATTTCGCGATGCCATTCAGGGGATTGCATCGGCTTTGCCTGATGACAGAGGTTGTCCCAAAGCTGTTCCATTGCAGAGAGCTTTTCGGGAAGGGTCATTTTATCAATTGTCAGCGTTGTCATACCAAAACTTGTACCAAATCGGGGCGTTGAAGGCAACTGTTCCACGTCTTGGATATTGATCCGCAGACCGCACCGCTCATTCCCGTCTTGCTGTTGCAGAAGAGCCCGAAGAATATCGCACTCAATAGGCTTTCGGGGTTCCATTGTCTGGAAAACGACGCGATGTCCTCATCGCGTTTTGTTCTTTAGGGTGGAAGTGGCATCCTGCCGCTTTGATGAGGCTTCCATCCCGTTTGCAGTGGTGGAGAAATGAAGCATGTATCACTTAGTGATATATCGGTTTGCGACAATTCAGGCGCAGAGGCGTTGGTGTGTGATTGACAGATGGTCTAAAAATCTAAATCGGCGATGTCGGATTCCCGAAAGATGCGGTTGATCTCTTCTGCATCGAAGAGTTCCGGGTCGTAGTCGCCCAGCCAGTCGAGCAGGTCGTCATGTTCCTCGTCGTCCGAATCGGCGAGGGCTTCGAGGATCTGATCATATCCGGGGACTCCGCCGCAGTCTTCAGGCGGGCAGGCCCGCTTCCCGCCGGTTACGGTGATTTCAGGTTCTTTGGAGAGCACATCTTTACATGTGATCAGATGTTCCCATCCGTCGCCAAAGTCATATTCGTAGAGGAGTCTGGATCCCTTTTTCTTGAAGATCTCATTTAGCAGTACGCTGTTTTCATCGATTTGATTTTCAAAATTCACATCAACAGGCCCGTAGCATTTGTGCTCATCACGAAAGCCGTGCAGATGGC
>JAUXCB010000096.1 GCA_030619095.1 Verrucomicrobiota bacterium
AATGATTCGGCGTCACTATTCCCACCCGTTTCTACTCTGTTTTCTCGTCATTGAGGCTCTCCCGCAACTCCTGCAGCAGGGCGGCGGGCGACTGGTCCCGGATAATCGGCACAAACTGCGCCTTGTATAATCGGATCATACTGACATCCTGAATTTCCAGATCATAGATTTTCCAAACATCGCCGGACTTGTAGAGTTTATAGAGGCTGGTGGTGCGGTCGCCTTTGGACTGCACATAACTTGCCAGATGCACCTTGCTGCCGACTTGCCGGGCGTCCTCGAACACCACCTGCTGCCTTGAAAAATTATCCGCCTGTTTCATGTAGACTTTCCGAAGCTTTTCAACAAACAGATCGGTGAACTCCTGTTGCTGATCCTCGCTGAGCTTCGGCCAGTATGTTCGCCCCAGCGTCAACTTGGCCATCAGCGGAAAATCAAAGACGGGAGTGATGATCTCAATAACCGTGTCGAGCTTTTCATCCGTGGTCCTCCCCTCCTGATCGAGCGCGGACAGCACCTGATCGACCATCTTTTTGACCGTCGTTTCCGCCGATCCCGTGTCCGCACCCGCCGCTGAAGCGACGACCAGCAATGCGGACAGCGCACACAGTAAAAATCTCTTCTGCATCGCCCTACTCTCCGATCCGTTTGTCACGATTCTGCTTATACGCATCCCGAAAAAAGGTATACGGATCCAGCGCCTCCTCTTTCAAGTCCCCGTACTCGCCGATCCGCAGCGACGTTTTGTTTTCTTCATCATAGGCCCAGACCCCCAGCCGCAGCTCCCATGGGTCCAGATACGAAAGCGGATCGAGAAACCAGTCGGGAATCTTGCCGAGTGCATCGCGCAGGTTGGACGGGCCCAGCAGCGGCAGCATAATCACCGGGCCGTCGCCGATGCCGTACACCGCGAGTGTCTGTCCGAAATCCTCGGCAGCCGGCTCCATGTCCCAGCGGTTCAGAGCCGGATCCCAAAAGCCCAGCACGCCGACAGTCGTATTGATGACAAACCGCTTTGTTTCCGTTCCGGCGCCGCAGCACTTACCCTGCAGGCAGTTGTTGACCACCCGGCCTGGCCAGCCCAGATTCTTGAAAAACCGCTTCACGCCAATGCGTGCCCCTTCGGGAACCGCCCAGGCGTACCCTCTGGCTACCGGCTCCATAATGTTCAAGTAAAGGAAATCATTGAGCTTGAAAACCGCCCGGTTGAGCCCGATCAAAGGATCAAAAACCGACTCTTGGATCCCCGTATCCTCCGCTGCGAAATCCTCTTCAAACAGGTCAAAATCTCTGTCGGAATCGGATGCAGCCGCCGCCGAAAAAGAGAGGGAACATACAAAAACAGCCGTCAGCCAACAGGCTGCAAAAAAATTAGATCGTCTCTGCATACGCCGCATCCTTCCGGTTAGACAACATGCTATATGTCTATTATTTTTCGATGTGAAATAAAAGAACGTTTTCTCGTGCCGAGGCCACGGACTGGACAAGAGGATTAGTCCTCCACCGGCGGATGGGATTCAAAATAGACCACGCCCTCCTGTGGACAGAGAGTCACGTCATACTTCTGAAGCAGGTATGCACCCACGCGCACCCCGCCGGGGGATTTTGAAACGACGGGGCTTTTCAGGGTGACCCCCTCCCCCAGCTGAATCGATCTAATGGCCGCCCCGCCAGAACTCGCAACTTCAAAATCGCCCGCCGGATCAAGCAGAATCAACTGCTCTTTTCCATTCACCCGTCCTCGAACCGCGCAGATTCCCGCCTTCGAAACCAGCTCGAGCGTGGTAACCACCTGCGAGGGATCCGGGGTATACGGTTCGGTTGTAAACAACGTCACCTGCCCAATAGAATAAAGGAACCGGACCTGCTCAAACTTCTTGAGTAAATCCCAGCCAATCACCCCGGTGAGCCCGGGTTCCTCAATGCCCCGAGCCAGCGAGCCAAGATAGCCGTCAGCCATCCGGACATACAGCAACGGATGTTCAATAAACAATTGTCTAAGCTGTAACGCGGAAACCACCGACAGGCACCCCTCCACCTCTTCCCCCGGCAGACGAGTCAGAACCACATTGCGCTCGCCGAGAGGCGTTGCACGCAAGCTTTGAGCCAACCCGAACTCAAGCCAGGTGCGACTGGAGGTTATATCGAGCAACACGGAGGATTTCTCGCGGAGGTTCCGAACCATCTGAACCACAGGACGCAGCGGCTCCATAGCCTTCATCTCCAGCGTCTCTCCCCGAGAGGGATGCAAGCGACCGCCGCCACGGATCTGTGCGCCGGTCGGTGTATCATAAATCCCCATTCCAAAAACCCGAGGGTCGCGAATGCGCTTAAAAAATGCCTGTTGGTGCGACCACGAAACCGGGTGGGTTTCCTCCACCCTATCCGTGGTTTTACAACCCGCAAACAGCCCCAGCACACAGAATCCAAACATTAATTTTTTCATATCCATATTCTCCTCTACTCTCTCACTCCCCGGCGTTCCTGCTGATCCGCCAGCGAGGCCATGCGCCCGTCCAGCGTATCGAGTAACTTATAAATATCATGGCTGTCATCTGAGATCGAACAAATCAGCAACCCCTCTGTCAAACTGAACCGCACCTTGGCCCAGCGCGGAATGGAGGAGTGCTCCATCTTCCAGACCGGCCACACGGCGTACGGACGGAGAGCGCTCACCCCATCCGGCGGAAAGAGCATCAGCCGCCAACGAAGCATCAACGCTCCAGGGCCATCCAGCTCGCTCACCGCCACCCACGTATTGCGTCGCTCCCGACCGCCGAGCGGAACCGTTGCCACCGTCAACGGAGAGGTCTCCAACCCCAGAAAAGCATTCCTCCACTGTTTGGAAAAATCATCGTTCATTTTTCCGAGCATTGGAAAAAAAGAAAGAAACCAGTCGGGATTTCGGGTGTTATAGACCAACCGGGCATGGGGGGGGAGCGGACGAAACCGATTTTTCGCGGCAGACGGAATATAAAGCAAGCTGCCGAAAGTCACAGCGGCCAACAACAGGCTCAGAAAAGCAAATACTCGGCGAGGCTTCACGCCCGAACCGTCCCGACCAAATCGTTAACGGATCGCACATGATGTTCGGCCAGCCAGGTTTCGATGCCATCGATCACACGCAGCGCACTGGAGGGATCGGTGAAATTCGCGGTTCCAACCGCCACGCCGGTCGCCCCGGCAACAATGAATTCGAGCGCGTCCTCTGGAGTATAGATTCCGCCCATTCCAATGATTGGAATATCGACGGCCTGTGCGGCCTCCCAAACCAGCTTCACCGCAATCGGCTTAATCGCCGGGCCGGAGAGCCCTCCCGTACGATTCGCCAGTTCGGGCTTGCGGGTTTCAATATCAATGGCCATCGCGGGGTAGGAATTCATCACCGCCAAGCCATCGGCTCCGCACTCTTCGGCGGCCTTGGCAAATCGTTTGATGTCGGCCACGTTGGGGGCGAGCTTGATAATGATCGGAGTCTCCGTCTTCGCACGGACCTCATCCACTACGGTGCGGAATAAATCCACATTCGTCCCATAAAGCGCCCCGCCCTCTTTCACATTCGGACAGGAGACATTCACCTCCAACGCGCCCACCCGCTCTTGCGAGCCGAGAATTTCGGTCACAGCACCGTAGTCCTCAACCGTCTTCCCCCAAATATTAACAA
Source organism: Verrucomicrobiota bacterium (assembly GCA_030619095.1). Classification (GTDB taxonomy): domain Bacteria; phylum Verrucomicrobiota; class Kiritimatiellia; order Kiritimatiellales; family Tichowtungiaceae; genus Tichowtungia. Next base: position 3,665 of record JAUXCB010000096.1, read on the forward strand.
TCAGCGGCACGGAGTACTCCGCGAAGAAAGGAATATACTTATCGATAAAACCCTGCGCGCCGGGGCCGGGCAGCCCGATGGCATTGAGCATCCCGCTGGCCGTTTCAAACGTGCGCGGCGTCTGATTGCCGACATGCGGTTCAACGGAAATTCCTTTAACCGTAACGGCTCCAAGGCGGTCGAGATCGATATAGTCTGCATACTCCGGCCCGTAGCCGAACGTGCCGGACGCCACCGTCACCGGATTCTTCATCTCCAGTGATCCGATTTTTACGCGCATGTCAGGTTGTTTGCTCATCTGGTTTATTTAAACCACGAAATACACGAACCACACGAAAGGAAATCAACTCTGCTTTTCGTGTATTTTGTGTATTTCGTGGTTCACCCTTCCGTGGTTAGTCTTCCCAAAGTATTTCTTCTGCATTGAAAACAGGGCCGTCTTTGCAACAGCGCGCCCACTCCCAGCCCGCTTCGGTTTTTCGTTTGATCACACAGGTCAGGCAGGCCCCGACCCCGCACGCCATATTGCGATCCATCGAAAGCCACGCAGTGAACCCCTTTTCGAGCGCACGGTCGCCCACCGCTTTAAGCATCGGATTCGGGCCGCAGGAAAACAGCTCAACCGCATCCAAATCCTGCTCGGCCAACCAGGGATCCAGAGCCGCCGTCACCAGCCCTTTGGTTCCGAGCGATCCATCATCGGTTGTCACCCGCACATCCCAGCCCAGCGCCTCAAACTCGCCGACACAGAGAATATCCTGCGCGGTGCGGCCGCCAAAAAAGGCGCCCCCTTTAATCGGCAGATTTTTGGCCTGCAGGTAGAGCGCGGCATTTCCATACCCCCCCGCAACCAGCACGGGGAGCGTTTTGTCTTTTCCAAGGGTTGGAAACCCGGTACCGAGCGGACCCATCAGATCGATCACCTCACCGGACTCAACCGAGTTGAGCACTTCGGTTCCCATCCCGACCGTGGCATACAAAATCGAAAGCCCCTCTTCATCGGCTTTGAAAACACTGAAGGGGCGGCGGAGCACGGCCTGCTCGAGGCGGGGTACGCGCAAATGGACAAACTGACCCGGTTTCACCTGCGGGCCAATGATCGGCGCGGCGACGCGGAGCAGGCGGTAGTCGCCCTGAAAAACACGGTGTTCGAGTACGGTGGTTTTTTCCTGATTCATAGGGCGCAGATTGTGGAGGCTTTCAAAAGAGAGGTCAAATCCAATGTGTTTCGGGTCAAATTACAACGTGTCCAGCGGGTTGTAATCTCCGCCTCATCCGAAATCTGGCGCACCATCCGCTTGATTCGGTTTTCGACGAGCACAAGATCATCGCGCAGAATAGGCCCGTTCGGGGGTTTGACCCGCCGTCACGCATCGCAGCTTCATGGAGCTTTTCACCCGGCTCACCCAAAACACTCCGCGTTCATCCAAGTCGTGAAGATGCTTATAGTCAATGTATGCCATATCAAAAACCGTAATCTCCCGGGCCTGAATGTGTGCGCAAAGCTCCCGAGCCTTCGTGTTGTCGTGTCCCTTGGCGGCGTCGATCACAGCAAACGCCGGAAGAAAGTGCTGCAGGTTCAGGTTCAAGTGAAGCTTGGCCGCCGCCTTTCTCCGGCGGTGCTTCGCCCAATCCATTGCAGTTGGCAAAAAGTTTGAGAGTCGTTGAATCAATGGCATAAACCGTTCGCTTGAAGCGGCGCGGCAGTTTACGGAAGGTGGACCCGCCAAAGCCGGGCTGAAGCGACTGGAGATAATCGCTCATCTTCCAAAAGAGTTCCTCGGCCATTTTTGAGCTTCGCTTTTTGTTCGCGTGGGAAAGTCCGTTGCGGCTGGGCGGTGTCGCGCCTCGGATGGCGGCGACGTGAGAACGATTGGCACGCAGTGCATCACACACATCATTGAGGCCGAGTGAATTGAGCGTAAAGCATGCTCGTCAGGTGACTCCACGGGGGAAAACTTCTGGAGCGAACTTTATGTTTACGAGCGATAACCGGTACAAGATGCGGCGGAATCAGTTCGCAAATCTAACGGAATACAGTAGGTTTTTTTCTGGCTGATCGAGTTGGCATAAGCAGTCTCCTTTTTTGGTTAGAAGATTCTGGCCGACCGGCTGGACAGCGCTTTTTCAACATCCCCGAAGACAGGCAATAAACGGTAGGCGTAGTGATAGGTTGTTTCGAGCGGGCGATAGGGGTCGAGCGCCCGGGCACCCCACGAATCATTGCCGCCCACGCCGCACTGAACCGCATCGATATTCAGGAAAATATTCTCCGCGCGCTCCATCTGGAAGCTATAGGCGGACTCGCGCATGGTTTGGGTGCTGTAGTGCCGTGCCCCCACCTCCAGCCGTGCGCCCTCGGCAACAATCAACAGGCCATTCCCATCCGTATCCGTCAATGCCAGCCAGCGCACATCGGTCTTGTTGCCATTTTCCTGCGGGCGGGAATAGTCGGTCCACTGCCCATCCACCGTGCCGGTGAACCGCCCCACCGGCTCAAACTTGCGGTCGGCATAGGTTTCGCCGCCGCGCCCAAACCAAGCGATGTTTTCAAACGCGGCC
>JAUXCB010000207.1 GCA_030619095.1 Verrucomicrobiota bacterium
CGATTTTAGCTTAGTTGATAGTTTGCGGGCAAACTTCGGCAGTTCGGGGTCGCGCGCACCCATGATGAGCACCGGCTGGTTTTCTTCGAGCACCCGTTTTTCTAATTTTTGGAAATTCGGAACAAACTCCGCCGGAACGCCCGCTGCTTGCAGCTTTTCGACGAACTGCTCCGAGGTGACTTTCTTTTCGACCGTCCCGCCTGCGTAATATACCGGCAGGATGAAGAGTTTTGTAGACGCGGTGTCCTCACCGCGTTTGAAGGCGGTGGGGACACCGCCTAACCGTTTCCAATGGCTGGAAAAAACCTTGATAAACCCGTCCAGACCCTGGAAAAGCGGAATGAACCCATGCGGACGCCAGACGGAGTTGAAGGTTTCAAACTCTCCGGAAACCGCTTCGAGTGTCGCCGCGATTTTTATGGGGCTGTGTGCGAAGTCGTCGATGACATTCGACCCGACCCGTTCGAGCCGCCGCTCGATGCCTTCGAAGGTTGCAACGGCCTCGATGCATTTGGGCATATCGAACCCGAGCGCTTTGCAGAGCGTCAATGCATTGTTGATGTTCTCGATGTTGTGTTTGCCGATTAATTGAGAACCCACCCCGGCCTGCGGCCACCCCTCCAGAGGAGGGGAATCTGCGCTGGATATAAATCCCCTCATGGGAGGGGTGGCCGAAGGCCGGGGTGGGTCGGGTTGGATAACGACTCCGCTCACTTGCGATTCGAACTGCTTGAATAATCTCCGAAGTTCGGGAAGCTCGAAATGATCCTCGGCGATATTGGTGATGAGGGCGTGGTCGGGATAAAAACGGAGGAAGGATCTGTCGCTTTCATCCGCTTCAATGATCCAGAGGTTTGATTTCCCAAACCGGATGTTTCCTGGATTGTGGCAGAGGCTTCCAGCCTCTGTTCTCAGCGGCAGGGATGCCGCTGCCACAGTGCCTTTCCAATTCAGAACCGGAGCCCCGCAGTAGACGGTCGGGTCTTTTCCGAGGCATTGAAAAATATGACCGAGCAGTCCGGTGACGGTCGATTTGCCGGCGGTGCCGGCAATGGCGATGACCTGCTTGCCCTCGCACAGTTTTGCGAGCATTTCGGCGCGGTGCAGGGGGAGGATGCCCGATTTTTTTGCCTTCTCAAGGTCGGGGTTTCCCTGTTCGATGGCGGTGCTGTAGACGACGAAGTCGGTCGTTTGGGTGATGCCGGAGCCGTCCTGCGGAGAAATCTCGATGCCGAGATTTCTCAATTGTTGAAACAGCTCCGGATTCTCCGTGCGGTCGGAGCCGGAAACAGAATATCCGGCATGGGCGGCCAGCTGCGCGACCCCGTTCATTCCGCATCCGCCGATTCCAATAAAGTGAATGTTCATGGATGAAGACGTTACCCGCGAAACACACGAAACACACGAAAATTAATATTATTGAGCGAAACGGATGAATAAGAAATAGCCGTCAAGAAGGAGATCAAAACAGGAACGGTTTTATCCGCCCCGAAGCCTCGGGGTCTTCGACAGATTTACGCAGATGGGCGCAGAGAAGAATACTCTAGGAACTCTGCGTTCATCGGATGTTCCATCTGCGGATCAACGGGTTCAACATTCCAAACTTCCGGTATTCCATTGCTTCCTTTTTATCCGTATGATTCCGGGCATTCATGAAGCAGTCCTTTTCACTCTTTTTAGCGTGTAAGTATCTCAAGCCGAAGCGGTCGTTCCTTTCGGTGGTCACGTTGCTTTCGTTGCTGGGCGTCACCCTCGGGGTCGCCGTGCTGATTGTTGTGCTGTCGGTGATGACCGGTTTTGATGAAACCTGGCGCGAAAAAATCCTGAGCTTTAACGCGCACGTTAAAGTGACGCAGTACGGCGGGGTGGTTCATCAACCGGCGCGGGTTTATGAGGTGCTCGAAACGGTTGAGGGCGTTTCCGGTGCGGCACCGAACCTGGAAGGACTCGTGTTTATTCAGGCGGGCGACAAGGTTCACACGCCGATGTTGCGCGGTGTGGATCCGAAGCTGGAGCCATCGGTCAGCCGGGTTCCGGACCGTATGGTTCAGGGCGAATTTTCCGTTGGGTACGGTGAAATCGTGATCGGGTATGACCTTGCGATACGCTTTAATCTTAAGGTTGGCGATACTCTGTTGGTCTATTCGCCGAAGAATTTTGTCTCGCAGGATGAGCTTCGCCTGCCTGAGGAGCTGACGGTGAGCGGAATTTTTAATGTCGGCATGTGGGAGTTCGACGCGAATTTTGTGCTGACCTCTCTCGAGACGGCGCGATCGATCTACCATGTGGAGCAGGGGGTTCATGCGATTCAGATTATGACCGATGATCCGATGAATGCTCCACGGATTGCCAGTCAACTGCAGGAGCGTCTCGGGTCGTATTACAGCGCTCGAAGCTGGATCGATCTCAATCGTCAGATGTTCACGGCACTCCAGACCGAAAAAAATATGATGTTCTTTTTGTTGATCTTCATCACGTTGGTGGCTGGCTTCTGCATTGCGATCACACTGATCACGCTGGTGGTGCAAAAAACTCATGAAATCGGCCTGCTCAAGGCCCTCGGTTTTCCGAACCGTCGGATTGTATCTGTGTTTCTCTGGATCGGGGCGGTGCAGGGGGTGGTCGGTACGGGCTGCGGGCTGGGCCTGGGTCTGCTGGCCCTGAAGTACCGAAATCAGCTGCTCAATTTTATTTCAGCACAGTTCCACGTGGACCTGTTGCCTAAAGAGCTCTACCAGCTCAGTCAGATCCCTGCCCATACAACGCTGCAGGATGTGGTCTCCGTTTGCGCCACCGTGCTGATCATCTGTACGGTGGCCGGGGTGGTTCCCGCTGTGCGCGCTGCGTTGCTTGAGCCTGCGGAGGCGCTACGCAATGAGTGAGCTCTACACGGGGAGACCCTCCCAGCCGTCGCGATAAGTTTGGCGCGTAACGACCGGGGCGGTCGGGAGAGGAAAATTCATGAAATGGTCAGTGTTTTTTTGGCTCTTCTCGGATGTGCGTTTTTGATTGCGACAGAAACAGCCTACACGTACAGACATGGGGTACCCTGCTGGAAACTAATGAGTTATACCACGGATGTTTACCACGCCTTAGCGTGGCCGTCCCACGGATAGATAAGATAAAGCCAGCTCAATATACCGCTTCCAAACCGATGGCGCGGTGTAATAACGGGGGTGGAAAAGATCAAAAGCAGAAAGACACTCCAGTGACTCCCCGTTCCAAAGCCCTCTCTATCCGTGGGACGGCTTTGCCATCCGTGGTACAGTTTTCTGGATTCAGGATGCTTTTGTTCGGCGGATGAACCGCCCTAAAAACGCAATTCCGTGATGAACCTATTTTTCTGGCTCTTCATTCGTGCAGATGAACCACTCACTTCGTTCATTATTTTCTATCGAAAATTATTTATCGCTTCGCTTTCAGCGTGATCTATTCTTTATTTATATTCGAAATTTGGTTGCGGC
>JAUXCB010000069.1 GCA_030619095.1 Verrucomicrobiota bacterium
GCATGTTGGCTCCACGGTGCGGGTGATGGCTTCGGAGACGCATGACCGGATTCTGGCGACTACCAGCCACCTGCCGCATGTGGTCGCTGCTGTTTTGGTGCGCTGTGTGGAGGAGGGCCTTTTTTGCGGAACCGGATTCCGCGACACAACTCGCATTGTGGAGGGATCGCCAGAGGTCTGGAGTGATATTGTTCGCTCCAATACACCGGCACTACAAACCGCTTTGAACAATTTTCGCCGGCAGTTCGATGCGTTCGATGCGCTGGTTGCAGAGGGGGATGGCAGGAAGCTGGCCGAATGGTTTGCGGCCTCATGTACTCAACGCAAGGAGCTGCTAAAGTAGCCCGCAGAACACACAGAAAGACACAGAAATGGGACAAGAAGATTTTTTATGTAAGGAAGAGACATGTCAGATTCTTGGAGCCTGCTTTGAGGTCTATAAAGAAAAAGGGTGTGGTTTCCTTGAGGCGGTTTATCAGGAGTGTCTGGAAATCGAACTTAAGAAGAGAGATATTCCGTATGAGGCTCAAAAGATCATCCCGCTTGATTATAAAGGACAGCCATTAAAGCAAATCTATAAGGCTGACTTTATTTGCTTTGGGAAAATCATTCTCGAAATTAAAGCGACGGACCATTTGACGGATAAAGATCGCTCTCAGCTTTTAAATTATCTTAATGCAACGGGTTTTGAGGTGGGGCTTTTGGTTAATTTCGGACATCATCCACAAGTTGAACATGAGCGGTTTATTCTAACCCAAAAGAAAGTTTCTGTGTAATTCTGCGTATTCTGTGGGAAAACTTATGCATTCAAAAATGGTTTATCCTGTTTCCTCTTTCGGCGGGGAGTTGTCTGTTCCCGGCGATAAAAGTATTTCGCAGCGCGTCGCGATGCTGGCCGCGTTGGCAAAGGGCACATCGGTTGTTAAAGGGTTTCTGACCGGGGAAGATGCAATGAGTACGCTCCATGCCGTCTGCGCATTGGGTGCCTCCTACAGGTTTGCGAACGATACACTTGAAATTACCGGAACCGGCGGGGCGTTTAAGGCGCCGGCCAATCCACTCGATATGGGAAACTCCGGCACCGGTACCCGCCTGCTCGCCGGGCTGCTCGCCGGGCAAAAGCTGGCGGTGACGATGACGGGCGATCAATCGCTCTCCGGCCGCCCAATGGGCCGGATTAAAGATCCGCTTGAACAGATGGGTGCCTCTATTGAGCTGACCGGGGAGAAGGGCACGCTGCCGATGATGATTTCTGGATCTCCGCTGCGCGGCATTCGGTATGAGTTGCCGATGGCTTCCGCACAGGTGAAATCCTGTGTGTTATTGGCGGGGCTGTTTGCGGAAGGCAAGACGACGGTGGTGGAGCCGCGACCGACACGTGACCATACCGAGAAGCTTTTTCAAATGGTGGAGATTCCTTTGCATGTGGAGGGTCTGGAGATCAGTGTGCAGGGTTTCGGGCCGAAGGGGCCGGCGATCCATGCCTGTTCTTTGACGGTGCCGGGAGATTTTTCGAGCGCCGCTTTTTGGATCGCTGCCGCCGCCGCACGGCCCGGTGCGAAGCTGACAGTGCGCGGGGTCGGGCTGAACCCGCGCCGTACGGCGTTGCTGGATGTTCTCCGGCGAATGGGTGCTCAGATTGAAACAGAGCTGCCAGAGGAGCACGGCGACCCGATGGGCACGATCCGTGTGCGGGGTGCCGCGTTGCGAAGTGCGGAGGTCGGCGGCGATGAAATTCCTAATCTGATTGATGAGCTGCCGGTGCTCAGCGCAATCGCCGCACTGGCAGAGGGCACCACGGTTATCCGCGACGCGGCAGAACTACGGGTGAAGGAGTCAGATCGTATTGCATTGATGGCAAGCCATTTGCGAGCCTTTGGTGTGGAGGTTGAGGAGCACTCGGATGGCCTGGCGGTGAAGGGGCCAGCGACTCTACACGCACCGGAGACTCCGTTGGACAGTGGTGGGGATCACCGGATTGCGATGTCACTGGCGGTGCTGGCCTTGTTTTCTGATGGGCCTGTTGAGCTGGAGAATGTGGAGTGTGTGCAGACTTCGTATCCTGAATTTTGGAGCCATTTAGAACAGTTGGGTGGAAAGAGAAAATGAGTAAGAAAAGAATTATAGCAATTGATGGGCCGGCGGCCTCGGGAAAATCCACGGTGGCGCGCGCGGTGGCGAAGGAGTTGGATTGTATCTTTGTGGATTCGGGCGCGTTCTATCGCGGGGTCACGTGGGCCGCGCTTCGACGGGGCGCATCGGTGAAGAATCCGGCAGAGGTTTTGTCGACATTGAAAAAGTCGAAGTGGAAGGTTTTTGTGCGCGACGGTGCGTCGGTGTTCGCTAGCGATGGTGTGGAGCCGGGGGAGGCATTGCGCGGAAAAGAGGTTCGCGAGGCGGTGGCCGATGTGGCGGGTGTTCCTGAAGTTCGCGCCTTTGTTGTAAAAAAATTGAGGGCATTGAGACGTTTTGGCTCTCTTTCGATGGAGGGCCGCGATATCGGTTCGGTCGTTTTCCCGCAGACACCGTTCAAGTTCTATCTGGATGCCAATCCCGAGGAGCGGGCGAAACGTCGGCATGCAGAGTTGCTTGCGAAGGGCGAAACCGAAAAGGCGCAGGAGGTGCTGGATTCGCTGCAACGGCGGGATGAGAAAGATTCTTCGCGTAAAACGGCACCGTTGAAGGTGGCGGAGGGCGCGTATGTGATCGATACTTCCGAGCAGAGCATCGAAGAGGTTACGCAGACGGTCTTGAACCGTATTTCCGAATTAGAAACGCCGCATGTGGAGGTGATCGGAAGTCCGCTGTTTTATCGATATACCTGTGATGTTTTCAATGCTTTTCTGAAAACTTCAAATCGGTTGAAGGTGATCGGTGGAGGAAATATTCCGAAAGCCGGCGGATTGATTGTGGCCTCGAACCATTCCAGCTATCTCGATCCCCCGGCGGTCGGTGCGGCGACCCGCTTGGTGCGCACAACCCATTTCATGGCGCGGGACACACTTTTTGAAAAACCTCTGATGGGGTGGTTTCTGCGAAATGTGGGGGTGATTTCACTGGATCGAGAAAAAGGCGATGTGCGGGCCATGCGAACGGCGATTCACCTTTTGAAGGGGGGAGCATCCGTTGCGTTGTTCCCGGAAGGGACGAGATCGGAGGATGGAACGTTGCAACCCCCGAAGCCGGGGATCGGGTTTCTCGTTGCCAAAGGGCAGACACCGGTGCTTCCGGTTTATGTTCACGGATCGCATGCCGCATGGTCAAAAAGCAGTGGGGGCTTGAAGCACCTGCCCATCACGGTGATCATCGGGCGGCTGATTACACGTGAAGAGATTCAGGAGATGGGCAAAGGCCGCGAGGCGTATGTGAAAATCGGTGAACTGATTATGGAACGGATCGCGGAGCTGAAAGCTGATTTTGAAGAAGAGATAGGGTGATGAATCGAAGCGCAAGCGAATTCACCTCGTGGCGGTGGATATACGGGTAGAGCCATCCGCTACGAGGTGGCTTTGATCCAGTAATGTTCCACCCTTTTGAGTCCTCTTCATCTTCGTCATCAAGCGATCTTGTCACGCCGTAGTTGTACGAAGGCGGAAGCGGGCGGATAAAATCACATTGACTTGACCAACTTGACCAACTACTCTTTTTCTGGAGGCTGGAAATGGAAAAACGAGTCAATATCTATGAGGCGAAGACACATCTTTCCGAGCTGATTAATCAGGTTCGGGAAACCGGTGAGCCGTACACCATCTGCAAAAATAACAAGCCCGTGGTGGATATTGTTCTTCACGAAGAACAGGGCGAAAAAAAAACATTACCCGATCCGCTTCCCGAATATTCCGGAAAGGCGGTTTATCTTTGTGATCCTTTGGGGTCGACCGAAGATCTTTGGCCCGAGGAGTATCGCTGATGCTTCTTCTCGATACGCACACCTTTATCTGGCTGGCCTCTGATCGTGACCGTCTGTCTGGAAAAGTGATTCAGATGATCTCCGATGATCCGGCGGGCTTATTCATCTCTTCAATCACAGCCCTCGAGCTTGGGTTGCTTTCCAAGGCTGGGAAAATCGATACATTTGGTTCGGTGGAGGATTTTTTATTTAAAAATCTGCGCCTCTTTGGAATCCACGAAATCCCGATTGATCTGGAAATCGCTTTGGCATCGACTCAACTTCCCCCGATTCACCGCGACCCGTTTGATCGAATCATGATCGCGACCGCGCAAAAGCATAAGATGGCTGTTTTGACAAAAGATCGTGTGATTCCAGCGTATCCGAATGTAAAGGCGATCTGGGAATGAACAGAGACACGCATGACGTTTTGAAGCAGGTGTTCGGGTTTTCGGAGTTCCGTTCGGATCAGGAGGGAATCGTTTCTGCGCTCCTCGAAAAACGCGATGTGTTTGCGGTGATGCCGACGGGCGGCGGAAAGTCGCTTTGTTACCAGCTTCCCGCCCATATCCTCGACGGGCTTTGCGTGGTGGTCAGCCCGCTCATTTCGTTGATGAAAGATCAGGTCGATGCCGCGAAAGCGAATGGGCTGCGTGCGGAGTTTTTGAATAGTTCGCTGCCTGCACAGGAGCGTCACCGCGTTTTCCAAGCCTTGGAAAACCAGCAACTTGACCTGCTCTATGTGTCGCCCGAACGCTTCGCCATGCCGGAGTTTATCGCCACACTCAAAAAACTGAAAATCTCCTTTTTCGCGATCGACGAAGCGCACTGCATCTCCGAATGGGGCCACGATTTTCGCCCCGACTATTTGTTGCTTGCCGAACTCGTTCAGCAATTCCCCACGGCGGCCGTCGCCGCTTTTACCTCGACAGCGACCCATCAGGTGCAGGACGATATCATTCGCAAACTCGGCCTTCGCAACGCCTATCTCGTCCGCGCATCCTTCGACCGACCGAACCTTTTTTACCAAGTGATTCCCAAAGAAAACCTGGACGTGCAGATTCTACGCTTCCTGCGAGAACACCCCGACGATGCCGGAATCATCTACCGCACCACCCGCAAGAGCGTCGAATCCACGGCGGAATTTCTTCAAATGCAGGGGATCCGCGCATTGCCGTATCACGCGGGGCTTCCCGACAAAGATCGCAAAAGTCACCAAGAGCAGTTCAATCGCGACGAAATTCATGTGATTGTTGCGACGATTGCCTTTGGAATGGGAATCGATAAATCCAACGTCCGCTTCGTGCTGCACGGCGACCTCCCCAAAAATGTCGAAAGCTACTATCAGGAAACCGGACGCGCCGGGCGCGACGGCGAACCCGCCCACTGCTGCCTCTACTTTTCGCAGGGCGACACCGTAAAAATCCGCTATTTCATCGACCAGATGGAGCAGGTGGTTGAGAAAAAGATGGCGATTCATCAGCTCAATACGATGGTGAAGATTGCGCAGGCCAACGCCTGCCGCCGCCGGAGTATTCTCGGCTACTTCGGTGAGACCTATCCCAAAGACGACTGCGGGGCGTGCGATATCTGTACGGGCGAGGTGGAGCGGATCGACGCAACGGTCGATGCGCAGAAGATCCTGTCGGCCATTGTCCGCTCCGGCCAGCGTTTCGGTGCGGTGCATATCGCCGACATTGTCGTCGGTGCCGACACCCATCGCATTCGGAAATTCGGGCACGAAAAACTCAAAACCTATGGCGTGGGGCGCGGTCAGGATAAACGCTATTGGCGGCGTGTCCTCGACGACCTCATCGCGCAGGACTGCGTCCGTCCATCCGACGATCAATATCCCGTCCTTCAGCTCGCCGACAAAGCGCGACCCATTTTACGCGGCGAAAAAACCTTCATGGTTCTGCGTCAAAAAGAGACCCGGCGGGATCGGAAGACCGCGCCCGTTGGCGACTACAGCCCCGAGCTTTTTGCCCATCTGCGCACCGAACGCAAACGCATTGCTCAAGAATCGGGTGTTCCGCCCTTCGTCGTATTCTCGGATCGAACGCTCCACGAAATGGCGCGTTATCTTCCCGAAGATTCTTCCGAACTTCGGAACATCTCCGGAGTCGGCATCAATAAACTCAAACGCTTTGGCGACGCCTTCCTCCGCGTCATTTCCGAGTATCGCAGCGCCCATCCCGACGAAACCAACGAATTATCCGTTTTCCAAATCCCCGTCCCCGGTTCCAAGGTTCGGAAAAAGAAAACCGACACCGTTCGTGAAACGCTCACGCTGGCAAAACAAGGATTTACATTGGAACAGATTTCCAACCATCGGAACCTCTCGCCCGGCACCATCAGCACACACATCGAAAAACTGGTGGAGCAGGGCGAAACGCTTTCTGCCGATCAATTCATCGCCCCCGAAAAGCGGGCAGAAATCGAAGAGCTGTTTAAACGCCTCAACGCCGACACCCTCAAGCCGATCGTCGAAGCGGGCGAGGGGAACATCACCTACGAAGAAGCCCGGCTTGTCCGCGCCTTCATGTCGTAAGAAAACGGGTTGTTCTTCCAATCCTTGGAAGAGACAAAATGTAGCGAACGTTTACCTGTATTCAGGAAACGTGTGTTGTGCGTCGTTTTATGGAGAACGTTTCCTGAATACAGGTAAACGTTGCCTACATGGGACGTGAAAGAATGGAAGGTCTCGAGGGGTCAGAAATCTACAATCCAGATGCACGATCGTCACGTTGGATTGTAGATTTTCCAAGGGTTGGAAAAAAATGTTCCAAGGTCTGGAAACTCTGGGGCGACGCGGGTAAGGTGTGCGTTCATTTTAGGAGACGATTTTATGGCAAAGCAGCAAAAGACAGCGATTTCCCCGACACGGGAAGAGGATTATCCGGAGTGGTATCAGCAGGTGGTTCGCCATGCGGAACTGGCTGAAAACAGTGATGTTCGCGGCTGTATGGTGATCAAGCCGTGGGGCTATGCGCTGTGGGAAAACATTCGAACAGGCCTGGATGCATTTTTTAAAGCAACGGGCCATTCGAACGCCTATTTCCCTCTTTTTATTCCAAAGAGCTATTTGGAGAAAGAGGCGGAGCATGTCGACGGCTTCGCTAAAGAGTGTGCCGTGGTGACCCATCACCGCCTCGAAAAGGGGCCGGACGGCGGCCTCGTTCCGGCCGGCGAGCTCGAAGAGCCGCTGGTGGTGCGCCCGACTTCCGAAACCATTATCGGCGCGACCTACGCCAAGTGGGTGCAGAGCTACCGCGACCTTCCGATTCTGATCAACCAGTGGGCCAACGTCGTCCGCTGGGAGATGCGCACACGCCTGTTTTTGCGCACCACCGAGTTCCTTTGGCAGGAGGGGCACACCGTCCACGAAACCTCCGAGGAGGCGTGGGAGGAAACGGTGAAAATGATCGAGGTGTATAAGCGGTTTGCCGAGGAGCAGATGGCGATGCCGGTGCTCACGGGTGAAAAAACCGCCGGCGAGCGCTTTCCGGGTGCGGTCAATACGTTTTGTATTGAGGCACTGATGCAGGACGGCAAAGCGCTGCAGGCGGGAACCAGCCATTTCCTTGGCCAGAATTTTGCGAAAGCCGCCGGAATTAAATTTCAGTCGCGCGAGGGTCGCGAAGAGGTGGCGTGGACCACTTCGTGGGGTGTTTCCACCCGTCTGATCGGCGCCATGATCATGACGCA
>JAUXCB010000106.1 GCA_030619095.1 Verrucomicrobiota bacterium
CGACTTATTGTCCTGTGTAATGATCCTGCTTTCCAACTGCCGGAGATCGGATGATTTGTTTAAACGGGGCTTCGAGCGCGTGTCGGTTCTGTGAACGGTCCGGGGTGGCTTCGGCTATTGCCGGATCGGTTCGTTTTGCTCGCCGCATTTCGGGCAGCGCGCCAGAGGGGTCCGATAGAGCTCTGTATAGATGTGGCGGCAGCTCCGGCAACGGTAGATGGACTCATCTTTGCTTTTTCGACGACGGAAGGAGATGACGTCGTAGACGGCGGCCAGAACGAATAGCAGGCAGAGGGCAATGGCCATCGGGATCACGATTAAGTTGAGGGGGTCGACGGGCATCAGTTGCGCTTTCCTGCAGGCGGGGTGAAGCGGATATCAAGCCATCCGACGGTTGTTTCCGGTGAAGGGCTGAAGCGGATTTTGCGGATGGCGCTGAGCAGCGCCGGCGGTTCTGCCGGGGTTTCGAAGAGGGCATGCGCGACGGTTCCATCGGGGCGGACCGTCAGGTGAATACGCAGGGTGACGAGAGAGAGGGCTTCGATTTCTTTGAACGGCTCGGCGCAATCTGCACGGGACTGTAGTTCCGGCGAGAAAAACAGTTCAATTCGTCCGGGGTGGCGCACGAGGGTTGTGCGGGCTGCGCCGGGTGCGGGCAGTTCGCTCTGCGGGAGCGGAATGGCTTCGATGGATTCGGGTTGATTCTGTGCCGGGGCGATAGCGGACGGGCGGGACAAGTAGGTTTCAGGCGGGTGGGGCTGGCGAAGAGCGAGTCGCAGGGGTATGCGTTCTGGCGGGAAGGTTCCACTGAAGCCTTCCTGCGAGGGACGCGCGAAACGGGTTGGGTTTTGCAGAGCAAATGATCCGTTGATGTCCGGATGGAGGATGAGCCGCGGGGGAGATTCTGGCTGAAACAGGGAGGTGGGGGCGGGGCGGAATGCCGTCAGCCAGAGGGCGAACCATGCAAGGGCGCACACGGAAGCGAGCCAGTAGGCTCGTTTGCTGGTTGTGGCCGGATGGTTGATGGGAGGGGTCGTATTCACTGATCGAAACCTGATTTCAATTTTCTACTTTCCCGTTCCTGTTTTCTGGGTGGCAATGAAGACCTGTCGGAAGCCGGCGGCAGCGGCGGCATCATACACTGCCGCCGTGGTTTCTTGCGAAATGGAGCGATCGGCTTCGAGGATGAGCGCGACGCCGGGTCGCTTTTCTACAGCGATTCGCAGGGCGGGCTCAAGGGTGTTGAGCGTGATCTGGTCGTCGTTGAAAAAGACAACCCCTTCGCGGGATATTTTCAGTACCAGATCATTGAAGCGGATCCCGTCGGATTGGGCGGCACCGGGCAGGTCGAGGGCGATGCCGGGTTTGAGAACAAACGGGGATGTGGCCAGAACAAACGCACCCATCAGGAGTGCCGCATCGAGAAAAACAGTGCCGGTAAGGAATCCGCGCCCGGTTCGGCGGCGCGGACGAAAGGAGCGGTGCAGATGAAGAACGGCTTCGCAGTCGTTACGATTCATGGCTGACTCCTGCGTTCGGGCGGGTCAGAAAGCGGATGATCTCTTCGGCGGTCTGTTCCATGTCGAGGGCAATGGCTTCCACCCGGCCGATGAGGAAGTGATAGCCCGCATAGGCGGGAATGCCAGTGATGAGTCCGGCTGCCGTGGTGAGTAGCGCGCTCCATAGGCCGTCGGTCAGTGTGCCGATTTCGACCAGCGGAGAGCCCGCCTGCATGGCGGCCAGCATGTGCAACAGGCCGAGCACCGTGCCGAGCAGGCCGAGCATTGGCAGAACCTGAGCGAGGGTGATGAGCAGGTTGGTGTGGCGCTCCAGACGAGGGATTTCCCGGATGCCGGCTTCGCGTACGGACTGGGTGAGTGTGGTGGCATCGTCATCGCGGTGGAGCAGGGCGGTACGCACGAGGTGGGCGGCCGGGCCGGGGGTCTGGTCGCAGATGGTAATGGCCTCGACATCGTTGCCCCGGTTGAGATTGGTCGTGATCCCGTTCAGGAAGTCTTCGATTTTTATCTGGGCGCGATGCAGGTGAAAGAGGCGTTCAAGAAAAATGAGCAGTGCGATCAATCCCCCTGCCACAATCAACCACATGACCGGGCCGCCGCTGTGTATCCAGTTCAACATATTCAACTCCTTTTCGGTTGGGATAATGGATTGTTGGAATTATGGAACGATGAACGGGCGCGAAGGCAGGTCTTTTTCAACTTCCAATATTCCAATGTTCCTTTACTCCAATATTCCGCATCCCGCAGGGATGCTAAAATTCTTCTGCGTGTTCCTGTTTAATTTTTTCGATACGTCTAGATGCCTCGTCCCGCGCGGGAACGTTTGCCTCCAGAATTCTCTCATAAATATGGACGGCCTCTTTCCAGCGGGTTTGCCGCTCCAGGCTGGCGGCGGCATCCAGTGCGGCTCGGGTGAACCATAGCACGGCTCCGGGAGGGAGAGTCTCAGGATGGTTTATGGCCGCATAGACCGTTTCTGTATAATGGGTAAAGGCGCTGTCAGCGAGCTGCATCTTCTCTTCGCAACGGGCCATTTTATAGAGGGCTTGCAGCTTGAGCCCGAACGGGGTGGCCGGGCGGTTATACAGCGCTTGATAGGCCCGGATCGCTTCCGGGTAGCGGTCGGCATCCGTGGTGCCCAGAATGAAGAGACAGTCGCCGAGCCGACCGCGGGCGCGGTCAGTCAGCGGATCGTCCGGCGAGGATTTGATCACCTCTTCATAGGCCAGGATGGCGCGGGGAAATTCGCCGAGCTCGGAGAGAACTTCTCCTTGCGCAAAACGGGTTTTCAGCAGCAGAGCACTTTGCGGATGCTCTTTTGCAAGGCGGCTGTAAAGGAGGAAAGCATCGAGGAAGCTATCCTGCCGGAGCAGGGAATTTGCGGCCCAGAAGAGGGCCTCGTCGGCTAGCTCATTTTCGGGGAAGCGGGTGGCGATATCCAGAAACGAGGTATGCGCCTGTGGGTAGTCCCCCCGGTTGTAGGCGTGTTCGCTGAGCCAGAAGAGAACGTTCGGTGTCCAGAGAGAGTCTGGATAGTTTTCAACGAATGTTTGGCAGATCTGTAGCGCGGTGTCGATGTCGCCTTGTAGGTATCGGCAGAAGCCCTGCATGTAGGCTGCTTGCGGGGCTTCGGGCGATGCCGGATAGCCGGTGCTGACGGCTTGGAAGTTTTCGAGCGCCTTGCTGAACTGATCAAGCTCGAAGCGAATCAGCCCCTGCTGGTGCAATGCGGTTGCTTGTACGACCCCGTTGGTGTACTGCGTTGCAATGCGCTGATATTCCTGAAGAGCTGGTTCCCCTCCTTTTTCATTTTTGAGCAGTTCGGCCCGTTGCAATGCGGCGCGCGGTGCGAATTCGCTATCCGGAAAATTTGTTTCCACGGCCAGAAACTGAAGGTGTGCGCCGCCCGCATCGCCGCTGGCTCGGCGGGCGGCCCCGCTCTGGTAGGTCGCCCGTGCAGCCAGCGGGGAGTCGGCATGCTTTTTTGAGACGGCTTGATAGTTTTTAAATGCGCGCTCAAACTGCTTTGCCGCAAAGCGTGCATCACCTGCCTTCACCCAGGCGGTGGCAGAGATCTCTGGGTTGTTGCTTTTGGTGGCGGTGCGCTCAAAGGCGGCGGCGGCTTCTTCGGGGCGTGACTGCTCCCAGAGGCTCCAGCCTTTTCCGTAGAGGGCGCGGGCTTCTCCGGACGGGTCCTCGGTGACATTCAGGTAGGCCTGAAATGCCTGCTCGGCGGCTTCATACTGTTCACTCTTCAGCAGGGCCTCCGCTTTCTGGAGTAGCGTGTCGGCGGCGAGCTGGTCGTCCGGGGCAATTTGGATGGCTTCATCGAACAGCGTCAGGGCCTCCTCGGATTTTCCTTCATCCACCAACAGGTTGGCGCGGGCAGTTTTTTGCCGGACACGCAGGGTGGCTTCATCGGTCAGGGTTTCCGCACTTAACAGGGCATCGGCTGCGGCGGCGGCGCGGCCCGCACGCTGTTCAAGCGCGGCCAGTTCCATCCAGGCCGCAATCCGCAGACGCGCCCGGGTCGCCTCGCTTCTGCCAAGCTGTTTCAGCAGGCCGGCGGCTTCCTGTACCTCTTTTTTTCCGCCATCGGCGATCAACTCGCGGGCCAGAAGCAGGCGAACCGAGTCGGCCAGCGCGCTGGCCGGGAAGTGCTTCAACAGCTCCTGCCGGGTTCTGGTTGCGGCTTTTTGCCGCCCGCGTTCCAGTTGGATCTCGGCGAGGTCGAGCAGGTTTTGATCTGCGTTTTCAGCGTTCGGGAAGGTTTTCCAGCAGCGGGCAAAGGCGGCCTCTGCGGCCTTCGGATTGCCGGTGATCTGCTCGGCGCGTCCCAGTAGCCGGAGGGCGGCGGGAGCATAGACCCCGGCGCGCAGAAGCTTTTTGTCTGTTTTCAGGGTTTGAAAAAGGGCCTCGAAATTTTTTGCCTCAAAAAAGGCGCGGGCCCGCCAGTAGGCGAATGCATCCTGCCCGAGCAGATGGGTGGATTCCCCCGCAAGAATGACGGCATCGTTGAATCGCGTTTGTCCAATCAGTGAGCGAACCAGCAGAAGGGTGAGATGGGCATCCTTCCCGGCGGTCTGCGGGACGCTGAGGGAGCGCCAAATCTGCTGCTCAGCGAGCTCATACAGTTCGTCTTCTAGCGCGGCTTCAATGGATTGGAGTGGAAAACCCTGCGCAAACAGCGCAGGCGAAAGAAGAAGTGCACAAGCAAAGAGTTGGATTAGCCGTTGTTTCATTGGCGGGGAGTATCCTATGACACGCCGCCTTCTTCCAGCACTTTTCGAGCACTCCTTTTTTTGAATTTCTATTGAAGTGGAATTCTGTATAGGAATGTAAACGTTTTGTGTTTAGAAATATCGTTCTTTTAGATACACTTTGATCGTTTTCGCATTTTATTATGAGCGAACTATATGGAGAGAGGATGAATTATGAAACAGACAATATTGTTGGTCATTTTGAGTCTGGGTTGCGGAGTGTCTATGGGTGAGATGACGAAAAAACAGATAAAATCCTTTAAGAAATTAGTAAAAATTGATGGTTCAAATTATTCCTTCGAAGAACGAAGGGATGAGAAACATTGTATTCTTACGATTGAATTTTCGGCGGAGGAGTACGGGCTGGAAAAAGTTATCGTTCGCTGTGCGGTTGAATTGACCGATAAGAAGACAAAACAAACCTATTTAGTTACTAAGAAGAGGGTTCACGGGTCGTTAGACAGAGGGAATTATAACCAATATATTGGCGAAGGGTACTGGACGGTTCTTATGCCGTTTGGAGAGTTTAAGCGGTTAAAAGTAACCGGCTATGCCTTTGAGTACGGTATTATGGACGGGGGAAAATTTGTACCCTTTGAGGCGGAGTACGACGATGTGGATACGTATGAGGAATTGGTCAATCGCACGCCGACCGCTTATCCCAATAAATGCAGTCTAAATCGCGTCAGGCGCGTCTATTCCTATTGATGATCGGGTAGAATCTCCGCTAGATATTTTCCTGTATAGGATTTAGACGGAACCTGTCAGTTTTTTTATGTGGCGGGAAGAAAAATGAGTCGGATAGGAAAAGGGTTTAGGGTTGAAGTGGAATTCTGTATAAGAATGTAAGCATTTTATGTTTATAAACATTTTTCTTTTAGATACACTTTGATCGTTTTCGCATTTTATTATGAGCAAATCATAGGGTTAAGGGTTAATTATGAAACAGACAATATGGTTGGTCGTTTTGAGCCTGGGTTGCGGAGTGTCTATGGGTGAGGTGACGAAAAAACAGATAAAATCCTTTAAGAAATTAGTAAAAATTGATGGTTCAAATTATTCCTTCGAAGA
>JAUXCB010000073.1 GCA_030619095.1 Verrucomicrobiota bacterium
TCGCTAATCATCACCGCCGTGACGGCGGTTCCAATATTGACCTCCTGCCCATAGTCTTTCAACAGGAGACCTGAGTGCAAGGCGAGAATCATCCCGGTGAAAAACGCCACCACGGTGATGACGCCGAGGCTTTTGATCCCGGTGATATAAAGCTGGATTGCGGTTTCGTGCCGGGCCCGAGGGGCCCAAACGGTCCGGATATAAAGCGCCGCCGAGCCGGTGATGATGAGTGCGTTACCCATATCGTGGCAGGCCATGAGAATCAACCGCCCTAACCGCTGAACGGAACGGACGGGAAGCCCCAAATAACTCATCCTCTGTTGATGCTCTGACATACCTTCCTGTTCACTTCCCGAAATTTAGACCATACAAGATGCGGAAGCTCCGGCTACCAGCCTCCCTTTTATACGCCAGCAGGCCTTTCAGTAAAGACCATTCAGATTGATCGGCGGCGGGGTCGCGCTCGCTGTGCCAGACAAACCAGAGCGCATCCTTTTGGATCAGGCCGTCACTATTCGTCCGCTTATACACCGTCCACAGCGGCGACCAGTTTCGTTCAACCGGCGCACTATTTTTTACAGGCCAGAGCTCCAGGAGCCGGAAACAGGTCTCCTCCCCCTCGCGCTGCCAGCTCATCAGCGGCCAGATTTTCCAAGATCTGGAGATCTCCTCCGGCGGGACGTTCTCCTTGCGCAGAACTTCGCGCTCCATCAAAAAAAATGGCAGGGCCATACGGCGGGTCTTCACCCGATGGGCCTCCTCGGATCGCTCCGACCAAAGAAACGGCCAAAGAAGAAAGGTTCGCTTCTTCGCCCCGCCCCCATATCCATCCCGCCCCCACAGCGGCCAAAGATAGAATTTATTGTGCCGCTCACTCTCAATCTTCTGGATGAATGGCCAGGGACAAAACAGGCGGTTTTGCATCTCCCCTTTGGTAAAGCGAAAGAACGGCGGAAGAAGCCAAAGGGTTTGTTCCTGTTCCAGGTTCGCACGTCCGCAGATCGGAAAAAGAATCCAGGAGTAGCCTGAATGACCGGCCTGGAAATAGTCCGCCGAGGTCCAAAATGGCCAGAGAACGAATCTCTTCTCGTACTGCCCCTTCCGTGTGGATTTTCCGATGAGTGGAAAAACCCGGTCGCGGCGGATGCCCTCGCCGCGCGTACGGGAGTAAATCGGCCAGAGAACACTCGTGGTCTTCACCTCGTTGATTTGCGATTTCCCAAGCAATGGAAAAAGTGCAAACGAAATTTTGTCACGTCCCAGAAATTCACAAATCGTTCCGCCCAGCGGAAAGAGAGCCAAATAGTTTTCCCCGCAAGCATCCCGCCCTTGAAAGTAGAATGGAAAGAGCCAGCGGCGGGTGCGTGGAGTCTCTTCGTCCGTGGCAAACCGATGAGTGAAATAGAACATCAGTGCCCGCGAGGATTGCTCGTCCTTAAATTCCTTACGCGAATAGAGCGGCCAAAGCACATCGCAGAGTTTGCCCTCCCCGGTCACCGTGTGCGAGTAGAAAGGCCGCACAGCAAAAAACGATCCATCATCGGTCTGCAGGTGATCATAAAACGGATAGAGGCTTCCAGCCACCGCCGGTGAGCCCACCCCGGAAACAGCTATGACCCAAAATAAAAAAAAATGGATTCTGCGCATACGGGAAATAGTAACAAAGTTTCCCGGCAGAAAGAACCCCTTGTCTTACATTTCCACATTTGGGAGCTCGGGAAGCGGCGGAGCGGGTGGCTCCTGAGGGAGTGGGTTCTCGTCTGCCTTCGACTCCGCCTCGTCGGAAAGGTCCGGATCTCCCGCTACAGGCAGAGCAGGCGGTTCTTCAAGTGACTCACACCCAACCGATTCTGCAACCGGTTCCGTCTCGCTTTCAAATAGACTCTTCGCCTTCTCAACCAGCGAGCTCTTTGCGGAATCATTCAGGCTGAAGTAGATTCCAGAAGCCAAACCGGCCAGAAGAACCAGAAGAAAAATCCCGTTCATGGTTGCGAGCGTCCGGTTGAAGCGTTTCATGCTGTTGACCAGCTGTTGGTCGTGCTGCACACTCGAACCGAGTTGCTCCCGCATCAGCCCCATCACCTCGGTCTGCTGTTCGGCAGCTGACCCCATTTTTTTCAGGCCGTCGGCCACGTCGGGCAGTTGCTCCATCGCATTCGCCAGGTGTTTCTGATTTTGTGTCTGCGATTCGAGATGCATCTGGATTGAGCTCATCAGTCCGAGCAACTGCTGATAGCCGTCTGTCAGAACCGCCAGCTGCCGATCCCGTTTGGATTCCCTTCGAAAGCGGGCAAAAAGATGCTGGCGCACCTTTTTGGGCTTGGGGTTTTCGGGGGCGGCGGCTTCGGTTCCGGCCTGAACAATTTCACCGCCGGCGACATCAACCGTTTCCTGTTTCTCTTGTTTCCATTTGGTCAGACCTATGTTCATTTCGTCTCCTTTATCCAATACATTTTCGGACAATTCCGATGAGTTTTTCGGCAATCCAAGGGGGGCATTTCATCGGCGGGCCCTTCGCCATAAGACTCGGCACATGTTTTGTGTGACGGAATCGCGGATCAGCAATAAAATCCATATCCTTGATTTTTGTATCGTTCTACCTCCATCAAATACATTCGTATAGACGAAGGATACAACGATCCAAAAACCGGAGCAATGGTTTACGGAGAACAAAGCGCTGTATATTACAGAATTTGCTCAAAGGTGTTATAAATCCACTCCAGCATGGATTCAAAACGGGCATCCCCTCGCAGTGCGCTCAGGTCGGGATCTTTTTTCATCCACTCGTAGTCGTCGTAGCCCAGTTCCAGTGCATGGCTCAAGGCTTCAAGCGCATCTTCTTTTTCCCCCGTCAGCGTCAGACTGCACCCAAGGTTATACCAGACCAGTGGATCTTCGGAGCAGAGGTGGCTGAGGCGCTCGTCAATGTGCAGCCCTTCGGTGTAGTGGCCGGTTCGCGTGTACACATCGCCCAGAGCCCGAAGCACATCGGTATCTTCGGGCAGACGCTGTGCGATGCGCTGAAGAAAGTTGAGTTCCTGTTTGTCTTCGCGGTGTCTGACCGCATCGTTCTCTGGCTGTATCATGTGAAAAAACCGTTATTTTCGTCTGGAAATTCGGATCACTTTACGGGCAGTGGATCCGGTGTAGATCTGGCGAGGCCGGGCGATGCGGCCGTGGGGGTCTTTTTTCATTTCCATCCACTGAGCAATCCAGCCGGGAAGACGGCCGATTGCAAACATCACCGTGAACATATCAGTGGGGATGCCCATCTCGCGATAGGTCAGACCGGTGTAGAAGTCGACGTTCGGATAGAGGCCGCGCTCTTGGAAGTAGGGATCGGCCAGTGCCTTCCCTTCAAGTTCCATCGCAATATCCAGAAGCGGATCGTGCTTATTCGTTGAGGCGATCACTTCGTTACACAGCGTTTTGGCAATTTTTGCACGCGGATCATAGGATTTGTAGACCCGATGACCAAATCCCATCAGCCGGAACGGGCTGCGCTTATTCTTGGCGCGCTCAATCACCTTATCCACATCTCCGCCTTCAGCCTGTATCTGTTCAAGCATTTCGATAACGTGCTGGTTGGCACCACCGTGCAGCGGGCCCCACAGGGCGCAGATGCCAGCTGAAATGGAGGCATACAGGTTGGCCCCGGCACTGCCCACTCCGCGCACGACCGATGCCGAGCAGTTCTGTTCGTGGTCGGCATGTATGATCAGCAACTTATTGAGCGCATTGATCATCGTGGGGTTGTAGGACTCTTCACAAAGCGGAGAATCGAACATCATGTTGAGAAAGTTTTCGCAATAGCTCAAATCGTGGCGCGGATAAATCGTCGGCTCCCCAATCGATTTTTTATAGGAAAATGCGGCGATCGTACGCAGCTTGGAAAGCATGCGTGTGACCGTCATCTCAATCTCTTCCTTATAATTCCCACTCATCTCCGGATAGAAGGAGGAAAGCGAAACAGCCATCGCTGAAAGCACGGCCATCGGATGGGAGTGCTCGGGATAATGGCGGAAAAACTCAATCATATCCTCATGAATCAGCGAGTGTTGGTTGAGCAGGTGTGAATAGGCCGCTTTTTGCTGTCTGTTCGGAAGCTCGCCGTGAATCAGAAGATAGGCCACTTCGATAAATTCACAATTCTGTGCCAAGTCGATCACATCATAGCCGCGATAACGAAGAATTCCCTTCTCCCCATCAATAAACGTAATGCCGCTGGCACAGCTTCCGGTGTTCGCGAACCCAGGATCATAGGTGATCAAGCCTGTTTCTTTACGCAACTTATCGATGTCAATCGCCTGCTCGCCTTCCGTCCCCGCATAGAGAGGATAAACCAGCGTCCGATTATTGACCCTTATTTCCGCACTTCCTTTTTTGTCCATCATTGACATATGAATCCTTTAATTTTTTTGAGCTAAGCATTTTATTGGGCAACACTCTTCCCGTGCAAGGAAAAAGCCAGAAGGATCCATTGAATCATTAACCTGCCCGACCGGCAGAAGGGGCACCACCCCGACTACCGCATGCGATGAATCATGAAGGGGCTGGCGATACCGAACAGCATAACAGGTAGCCACCCACCGAGCCACGCAACAATATATTCCTGCTTCCCAAAACTCTGCGAGGTCAACTGCAGAATATAGAAACCGAAGAAAAGAGCAAGGGCCAGCATGATGCCGGCCAAGGCCCCCTGACGACCGGTATGCGCACCAATGGGAATGCCAATGACGGTGACGATGAGGCAGACCAGCGGTGCGGCCAGGCGGCTGTGCAGATCGACCTTAAGCCGGGCGCGGGTGTTTTCAGAAAGAGTCCTTTTGGCCTCCAGATAATCGATCATCTCGAAGGACGAAAGGTAACAGGTATCCTTGATTTCGCTCATGAAATTCTGAGGTGTTTCGGTGAGCTCACGCATTTCTTTCTGGAGAATCATCTCGGGGGGGCCGTTGATATAGCCATTTTCATGATACCGCTGAATCGTCAGATCCATGAACCACCAGCGGCCATCGAGCCAGAGCGCCTTCTCGGCCTGAATTTTCACTGCAGCGGATCCGTCCGCGTTCTGCTGGGTCAGCTTGACGTTGTACATCGACTGATCCCGCGTATCTAATTTCTCAATAAACCAGTCCCGACCAGACCGTTTAAGGGCAATATTACTAGCATAATAGATCTCTTCGATACGACCCTGACGCTGATATTCAAGAAACTGTTCAGCGCGGTATGCAGCATCCGGAGCCAGCGTTTCATTGATCACCCCCACGAATAGCGTGGCGAGAATTCCGATTCCAATAAACGGAGCGACAATGCGATAGATACTGACACCCCCGGCGCGCATGGCCGTGATTTCGCTATGGCGCGTGAGACGGGAGAGACTGTAGAGAATGGCAAGGAGCAGACAGACGGGGGTGATGTGCACGGCCACCGGCGGCAGAATCAACGTGTAGTAATAGAGAATCTCAAGAGGTTGGATTCCACTGTCAAGAAAGTCACTGAAATTATCAAACAGATCATTGATAATGAAAAGAAGGGTAAACCCGAGCAGGCAGTAGAAGAGCGGGAAAAGCAGGCTTTTTAGCAGATATTTCGGCAGTATTTTCATAGTCAGATTCAAACCGTACCGAGAAAGCCGTCCGCCCGCAAGCCGGATTGGATATCGGTTAGTGGATATTTATTATTGGCGAACCCTGCAGGCATGGCAATATCTCAGCAGTTTACAGGAGAACCCTTATGATCACGTTGGACGTGCAAATAGAAGAACCGGTCACATTTGTCATCTTCGGTGCCACAGGCGACCTGACCCGCCGAAAACTCATTCCCGCACTCTATACGCTCTTTAAAGAAGGAGCCCTGACCTCCGGATTTTCCATCATCGGTTTTGCCCGCCGGGACTACACGGACGAAACCTTCTGCCAACTGATGGAAGACGCACTGCGCGAACACTGCCGAATTCCGGTCGACGACCCGTCACTGAAGGCATTCTGTGCCCACCTCAGCTATCACCGAGGCGATATCTCCGACCCAACCGCCTACACCCGGCTGATGCAACGTTTCAATGACGAAGCCCTTCCCCCCAACCGCCTCTTTTACCTTTCGATCACCCCGGATCTTATTGAAACCGCAACTCATAACCTCTGCGAAAGCGGCCTGATTACACCGGCGGGTGGATCCCCCTGGTCACGCACCGTCGTGGAAAAACCTTTTGGACATGATTTAAACAGCGCGCAGAACCTCAATCGGATTCTTCTGGAGCACATAGATGAATCGCAGATCTACCGTATCGACCACTACCTCGGCAAAGAGACCGTACAAAACATCCTCTCCTTCCGCTTTGCGAACACCATCTTCGAGCCGGTCTTCAACCGCACCTATGTGGATCACATCCAGATTACCGCAGCGGAAACCGTCGGAATGGAAAGCGGGCGCGGTGCCTTTTACGACAAAACCGGCGCCCTGCGCGATATGGTGGCCAACCACCTCTTCCAGTTGCTCTGTCTGGTGACCATGGAGCCGCCCGACGGACTGGAAGCCAAATCGATCCGCAATGAGAAAATGAAAATTCTTCGGGCACTGGCCTTGGCCAGCTCCACCGCAGATCATCCCTCCGTCTGTTGCGGGCAGTATGCCGGCACCGAAACCGCCCCAGCCTTCCGCGAAGAAGAGCGGGTGGCCCCCGACTCCAACACCGAGACCTTCATTGCCCTGCGAATGGAGATTAACAACTGGCGCTGGGCCGGGGTGCCGGTCTACCTGCGCACCGGGAAAAATCTGGCAAAAAAAACAACAGAAATTTCTGTGCAGTTTAAAACCCCGCCTCTCTCGCTTTTCCAACACGTCGCCTGCAAAGGCGATCTGTGCGACCTGACCGGGGTTGAACCCAATACGCTCATATTCCGGATTCAGCCCGATGAAGGAATTTTCCTGCAGGTTTCAGCCAAACGGCCCAGCATGCAACTGGTGGTAGAAAGTGTAGATATGGACTTTTCCTACTCCGGCAAATGGGACAAAGAGCTTCCGGAAGCCTACGAGCGGCTCCTGCTCGACGCGCTGCGCGGCGACTCGACCCTATTTACCCGTTCCGACGAAGTCGAAGCAGAATGGGAGGTGATCGACACGATTTTCTCCGGGACAAAAGAATGCAGCCCCAAGCCCTACCCATCCGGATCCTGGGGGCCAATGGAAGCCGACGCCCTGCTCATCAACCCCTCCAACGGTTGGAAAAATGAGTGACACCCGACGGCTCTACATCACTACGCCATCTCACGAGGAGCCGGAAAAAACTGCCGAAACAGTACTCACCGAACGGCTGGCCGCCTGCGCGAACATACTGGAGGGTGTTACATCCATCTTCTATTGGGAGGGAACACTCTGCCGAGAAACCGAA
>JAUXCB010000216.1 GCA_030619095.1 Verrucomicrobiota bacterium
CTCTGCGTTCTCTGCGCCTCTGCGAGAAAGACTTCTTGTTGTTGCAGGCGTTTGTTTGGATTTAGTTTAGCTGAATTTTTGGAGCGAATTATTATGAGTAAACGAAAAATTATTATTGAACCGGTCACCCGCGTGGAGGGACACGGAAAGGTCACTATTCTGCTGGATGAAAACCAGCAGGTGACTCAGGCGCGGCTTCATATCGTCGAATTTCGCGGCTTTGAGCGGTTTATTCAAGGTCGTCCGTACTGGGAAATCCCAGTGCTCGTGCAGCGCCTCTGCGGAATCTGCCCGGTCAGCCATCACCTCGCCGCCGCCAAGGCAATGGACGGCATCGTGGGTGTCGATGAGTTGACTCCGACCGCCGAAAAAATACGACGCCTGATGCACTACGGCCAGATGTTCCAGAGCCACGCCCTTCATTTCTTTCACCTCTGCTCGCCCGACCTCCTTTTTGGATTCGATGCGGATGTTGCTCTCCGCAATGTGGTGGGGGTCATTCAGAAATTCCCGGATCTCGCGGTGCAGGGCGTGATGATGCGAAAATACGGTCAGGAAATTATTCAAGCCACAGCTGGAAAGAAAATCCACGGCACGGGCGCGATTCCCGGCGGCGTGAATAAAAATCTGAGTATTGAAGAGCGCGACGCGCTTCTCAAAGACATTGATCAGATGATCGAGTGGTCGCGCGGTGCGTTGCAGATCGCCAAAGACTACACCTTTGAGAATCTTGAAGAGCTGTCGGATTTCGGTTCCTTCGACTCCAACCACCTCTCTTTGATTCGCAAGGACGGCGCGATGGATTTTTACCACGGGGATCTGCGCGCGATAAACGCCGAGGGCGATACGATCTTCGATCACGTCGATTACCAAAGCTATTTCAAGTACATCGCCGAAGAGGTGCGCCCGTGGTCCTATATGAAATTCCCGTTCATCAAAACCATCGGCCCCGAAAACGGCTGGTATCGCGTCGGCCCGCTGGCGCGCATCAATGCCTGCGATTTCATTGACACACCGGAGGCGGAAGCTGCCCGCAAGGAGTTCATGGCGGTGACGGACGGCAAGCCTAACAACCTCACGATGGCTTATCACTGGGCGCGCATGATTGAAGTGCTGCACTCCGCGGAAAAAATACGCGACCTGCTCAATGATCCGGATCTGCAGGGTACCGATTTGGTCGTGAAAGGGGAACGGCGCGAAGAATCCGTCGGGCTGATCGAAGCGCCGCGCGGCACCCTGTTCCACCATTACAAGGTGGATGAAAACGATCAAGTGACGATGGCGAACCTGATCGTTTCAACCACCAACAACAATACGCCGATGAATCTTGCGGTCGAAGGCGTTGCAAAAAAATATCTGAGCGGCACCGAAATTACCGAAGGCTTGCTCAACCGCGTTGAGGTGGCCATTCGCGCCTACGACCCTTGCCTCTCCTGTGCAACCCATGCAATGGGACAGATGCCGCTCCAGATCGAACTGCGCGGCGCGGACGGCGAGCTGATTGACAGACGAGAGCGGAACTAGTGTTTAACGAATGATTTATTGCTCGCTACAAACATGGGAAACCCACCCCGCCATTCCGGCACCCCTCCCAAGGAGGGGATCCTGCATCGACAGTTCTTGCTCCCCTCCACGGGAGGGGTGGCCGACCTGCCACGCCGGAGCTTGGCGAAGGCGGGAGGCCGGGGTGGGTCATGCGGCGGCTCAATAGTGAAGTGCTCAAATGAAGCGGATTTTAATAATCGGTTACGGCAATCCGGGGCGGCTCGATGACGGGCTTGGCCCCGCGCTGGCCGATCGGGTTCCGGCACTGGATCTACCCGGGGTAACCGTGGAGTCGAACTATCAACTCAACGTGGAAGACGCGGCGCAGATTGCGGAGCACGATCTCGTCATTTTTGCCGATGCCTCAACGGATGCGGAACCGCCCTTTACGTTCACACCGGTGGCGGCGGAGCCGGGCGGACTCTCCTTTTCTTCGCACAGCGTAAGCGTTCCGCAGGTGCTTGGCATGACGGAAAACCTCTTCGGAAAGAGTCCGGAGGCCTGGATGCTCGCCATTCGCGGGTACGAGTTCAACGAATTTGGCGAACAGCTCTCGGAGCAGGCAGAACAGAACTTGAATGAGGCCGTTGAGTTCCTGAGAAAATGGTTGTTAATGACGAATGACGAAACACCCAATACCGAATGAAACCCTAAGCTCAAATTCCCGAAATACAGTTTTGAACTGCGTCATTTGATCTTCTTTGGGTGTTTGGGTATTTAATGAATTAGTCATTGCGACTGAAAGGAGGCACAGATGGATAAACATATTTTGCTAGGTGTCCATATTACAGAGCGGGCAAAACATGCCAGAGAGGTTCAGGGAATCCTGACCGCTTGCGGTTGTTCGATTCGCACCCGTCTGGGGCTTCACGAAGCGGATAAAGGAGTCTGCTCTCCCAATGGGCTGATCGTTTTGGAGATGACCGACGATGATGCGGTCGTCGAAAAGCTGGTCGCCGAACTCACGGCCCTTGACGGCGTGGAGGTTCAGCAGATGGTTTTTGACCATCCCTAAGAAGCTTCTCTACCTTCTGAATTCCTACGGGTGCTTATTTTTTCAATGTCGCCGGAACCATCCGTGTTTATTTGCGTCCATTCTGACTCGCGGAAGCTTGCTGGCGAAGGCGGCTTGCGGTTCAGCGCTCACCTCTGGCCGCCGCCGGCGCAAACGGGGTGTTTTCCGGATGACCTGCATCAAACAGCTCATCCTGTTCGGCGCCGCGCTGGGCATTTCCCCGCAAAAGCTCCGCCGTCTTTATGGCTAGAGCATTTAACGATTGAAACACCGCATAACCCACCCCGGCCTCCCGCCTTCGCCAAGCTCCGGCGTGGCAGGTCGGCCACCCCTCCCATGGAGGGGAACCAGAAAAACATCTCCTCACAATCCCCTCCTTTGGAGGGGTGCCGGAACGGCGGGGTGGGTTTGTCGACTTATCGCGGAACGACATCTCAATCGTCAAATGCTCTAACAAGGTTAATGACCGCCACCGATATGAGCCGGTATTATTCCAGTTGCACATCGATCCGATAGAAGCATTTGCCGTCGGTGCCGTGGACGGTGTCGGTGGAACTGTTTCTTGGATAAAACATATTGGTTTCGAATGCTTGGAAACTATTCGTGAGGGCAGGGCTCCAATACGCGCGGTAAACCCGCCCTGAAACCGAAGGCCATTCAATCAGGAA